>JAHZEH010000099.1:4058-7114 GCA_019421925.1 Clostridia bacterium | reverse complement strand
ACGGGCGACGGTATTGAGATGCTTATGAAAGCCGGGGCCAAGATGTGGCACATGAAGAACCAGACCCAGTCGGGCGGATTCTGGCTGGGCGTTAAAGTGCCGGATTATGAGTCGGCCTTCCTGCGCAACTTCTATTTCAACACGGGCGGCTGGCTTGAGATCGACTCCACGGGCAACCGGTTCTATGACGAGGCCACCTATTATCACAAGCAGCACATGAAGTGGAAGGAATACGGCCACTGGACCGACCTGCCCCATGAGCGCGCCCTGCCGGTGCATTTCATCTGCGACGAGGAGACCCGTCTCAACAACACCATTGTCACCACCTGGATGGCCTGGCCCATCTCCGCCCACGGCTACCGCTGGTCCGCCGATAATCAGGCGGAGATTGACGCGGGCTGGATTGTCAAGGCGGACACCATTGAGGAGCTCGCCCAGAAGTTGGACCGTGATCCTGAGACGCTTCGGGCCACCATCGACCGCTACAACGAGATGTGCAAAAAGGGCGTGGATGAGGACTTCGGCCGCAACCCCGAGACCATGAGCCCCATCGAGAAGGGCCCCTTCTATGCGGTCGCCCTCACGCCTGCCGTTGTTGCGACCACAGGCGGCGCCATGCGCAACATCCACTCCCAAGCGTTGGATTGGGACGACAATCCCATCCCCGGCCTGTACTGCGTGGGCGAGCTGGGCAGCTATGTGTCCAACCTCTATCAGAATGGCATCTTCCTCAATGAGTGCATCACATCCGGCCGCGCGGCCGCCCAGCATATCTTCGGGGTGGCTCCTCACTACGATTACAAGGGCAACGATTATGTCAAACCCCTGGAAGAGGACATTGTTCCTGTTGAGAGATCTTCCAGCAGCCTGACTGTTGCGATGGATGCCACGGGCAAGAAGGATGGGGAATACACTGCTTCCGCCGAGAGCCTGCATGGCCCCTTCGTGGTAACCTGCACGGTCAAGGATGAAAAAATCACCGATATCCGGATTGACGAGGGCCGCGAGAATATGTTCATGACCGATGAACAGCTTGCGTCCTACATCAAAACCATCATCGACGGCCAGTCCCTGGATGTGGACGTCATAACCGGCGCAACCATTGACAGCGAGGGGATCATCAGCGCTATTCAGTTGGCTTTCTCCCGCAAGTAAGATTCACGCAACGCTGCAGGGGCCCCGGACCATTTGGTCCGGGGCCCCTGCGTTTGGCGGTGAAGCCTTTGACCGGGGGATCACATGGACGCGGGCCGATGGCGGCTGTAACGCCCCGGGCAGTATCACAGAATCTGTGCTTCGCGTGCTTTCCTGCGCCGAAACTCTTCGATTTTGAGGAGATGGGGCCGCCGGCCCAGCGGTGCTCAGATGCATTGAAAGGAACCTTTCAGGGGAAAGCGGCCTGGTTCGGCCCCTCCCGGCGCTCCCTGAAATTAAGGAGACCCCCCTGCCGGGGAAGGTAGGCAGGGGGGTCTTTTTGTTGTATTTACGGGTTGCCCGGCGGGGGATCAGACCACGTCGAAGTTCATGATGGAGGAGAGGGGGAGACGGAGCCGTCGGCGGCGACGGAGCGTACCTCCAGGGAGTAGCTGCCCGGGGCCTCGGGGGTATAGGTGAAGTACCAGTAGACCCATTTGTCGGAGGTGGCCCCCGCGGTCTCAAAGGGGGTCCAGGTCTTGCCGCCGTCCATGGAGAACTCCACCCGTGCGATGGCCTTGTCGTAGTCGTCCGCATAGCCCTCAAAGGTCACAGGCACGCCCGCCTGGAAGGTCTCGCCTCCCGCGTAGTTGACGATGCCGATGTTGGGGCGGTTGACGAACTCGCCCTCGCCGGGGGCGTCGGTGAGCAGGGCGGGGGCCTCGGGCTCCCTGGTCAGGCGGACCTCGGTGACCCTGCGGGTGAAATACTTGGCCACGGAGGAGGGCATCCAGAGCTGGACGGGGTTACCCTGTGCGGCGGGGATATCCTCACCGCCGATCTGGTAGACGAGGAGGGCGTCGCGGTCGAGGACATAGGAGAGGGGCATGGGCTGGGCGTAGCCGTCGTCCCCGATGACGGAGACGGTATTGACGCCCTCGCCGATACCGGCGAGCTCGATGACGTCCCTGAGGGGGATGCCGGTGACCCTGGCGTTGGCGATGAGGGAGCCGCCGGCGGGGTTATTGGCGCAGGCGCAGGCCATGGTGCGGGTCTGACTGTTCTGCCCGGCCAGGTCGGAGAGGGAGGCGGTGAACTGGTTTTTGACGTCGCCGGAGACGGAGATGGACCAGGAGTCCTTCTCACCGGGGACGATGGCCTGCGCGGCGGGGGAGGAACAGACGGCGGTGACGGCGGTGCCGAAGAGGTTGAAGACCGTGTCCGCAGGAGTGAGAACGTCCTGGTTGAAGGAGAACTCGCCCTGGACGTTGGGCACCTCCGCGACGGGCTTGGACTCGGCCACAAAGATCTCCACGCCGATGCTGCTGGCGTAGTCCTCGCCCTCCCGGGAAACAGGGCGGGCCGCAGGGGCGGCGGACTGCTTGTTCTCCCCGGCGGGCTGGGCGGGCTGAACGGGAGGTGTGGCTTGGGGCTGTACGGGCGCCTGGGCGCAGCCCGACAGCAGCACAGAGGCGCCGGTCAGCGCGCTCAATACTTTTACGCTGTTGCTCTTTTTCATGTCGGCTATCCTCCTTGAAAATTATTCCACGTTGAACATGAGCGTGGAGGGGGTATTCTGCACCGTGCCGTCGTCGGCAATGGCACGGACCTTGATAACATAGGAGCCCTCTTTTTCAGGCGTCCAGGTGAAGTACCAGTACACCCACTTCTCCGTGGTGGTGTCCGTGGTGTCGAAGCGGGTCCAGGTCGCGCCGCGGTCCATAGAGACCTCGATGTAGGAGACCTGGCTGCCGAAAGCGTCCGCGGAGCCCTCAAAGGTGATGGGCTGGCCCATGGGGAAGAACTGGCCGTTGCTCATGTTGTAGATGCACAGGTTGGGACGGTTGAGGGGAACACCGGTGACATAGTCCACAACGCCCTGCTGCATGGAGGGCTCCTTCTCCGTCTTGGTGAACTCCATG
>JAHZEH010000099.1:0-4048 GCA_019421925.1 Clostridia bacterium | reverse complement strand
GGAGACGGGACGCTTGATGCCGGTGTTGAAGGGCAGGTCGGGAATCCAGGTCTGGCAGGGATATCCCATGCGGGCCGGGAAGTACTCGCCGTTGAGCTTGTAGACCAGCAGGCAGCTGTCCAGATACTCCTGGAGGAAGGACATGGGGATGGAACGGGGCCAGTCGTCATCGCCCACAGTGGTCAGGCCATTGGCCTCCGGATCGATGTCGACATACTTGAAAATCTCGGAGAAGGGGATGCCGGTGACTTCACAGTTGAGGATACAGGGGCCGGCCGGCTGATTCACCTGGCAGTTGGCCTTCATGATCTTGGTGACGGATTCGCACTCCTCAATGAGCTGGCCCAGCGTGACGGTGACGGGCTCCTCGACACAGCCCTTGATCTCGATGGTCCAGTTGTTGAACATCTCCATGTTCTCGTCTTCGGCGGGTTCCGTGTAGTTGGGCTGAATGCCCCGGCCGTCACCGTTGTTCCAGAACCAGAAGAAGTTTTCCTCGGGGGAGAGCACGTCCTGGTCATAGGAGAAGTCGCCCTGGACGTTGGCGATATCTGTAAAGCCGGTCATCACATCGTATTTGACCCGGTCCCAGAGCTGGAAGGTACCGGTCTTGTGGTCCAGATGGTGGCAGGACAGGCAGTCGCCGTTATAGGTTTCGGTGAATTTGTCGTTGCGCAGATGGAGGGCGTGGAGGCTGTCCGCCATGGTGCGCACGGCATTGTGGCACATATAGCAGTAGTCCACGGTCATCTCAACGCCGTAGGGGTGCCACAGCTCCGGATGGGACATGGGCAGCTTCTGCACGGTGTCCTCCACGTTATGGCAGGTGTTGCAGCCGCGGGTATCGGCCTGCAGAATCCCGATATTCCAGACGCAGTTGTCGAAGGGAATGGTTTGAACCTGAACGCCGTTTTCCAGAGTGGTGCGCTTGGGGGCATACTTGACGAGGGCCTCCTCGTTTTTCTGGCGGGCGGCCTCGTTGCGCTCCTCGCCGGTCAAACCGGTCAGGTCGCTCCAGCCATTGCCGTTGTCCGCCGGTACGGCCGGGGATTGGGGCGTGGCTTCGGGCACCGGCGTCTCCTGGGGAGCGGCAGTTGCCTCGGGCTGCCCGCTCTCCGCGGGGGCGGGGCTCTCCTGGGGCGCCTGCGCTGCAGGGGCGCAGGCGGAGAGCGCCAGCAGGAGGCACAGGACGAGGGATAGGACTTTCCAGTGTTTCATGACAAATTCCTCCTTTTTCCTTTCTGTATTCACAGATTTCAAGCTGTGAATACAGCTTCATTGAAACATAAAACTTTGAGAAAAAATATGCGCATTTCAAATGCGCTGCTTGCGCTTTTTTCACTTGTTATTACGGTTTGATTGGGACTGCATGTGTTGCTGCTTACATCTATGAATATTTTGGGATATCATTATCCCGTCAAGAATGTGACAGGGAGGGGAGAATATGGGAACGCTGTGCGGGGATTTTTCGGGGGAAAATGTTCCGCGCCCCGGCGGGGATGGCGGTAAAAGGGGCCTGAAGGAGGCCATGGAATGGCACCGGGAGCAGGGGCAGGAGCGCCACCTTAAGCTGCTGCGTGACGGGCCCAGGCCCCCTATGCAGAAGGATGTGCTGTGGCGGTGGCACTCCCAGGAGTGCGAGGATATCGTGGTGGTGGTCCATGCGGATAACCCTGTCCAGGACCCGCTGCACTTCCATGACTACTTCATTATGGCCTGCGCCTACGAGGGGGACTTTCAGGAGAGGATCGGCGAAAAGGTATACACCATTGCCGAGGGCAATGTGTGCCTGCTGAGGCCGGAGGTCTACCATCAGATCGTGGCCCGCGGCGAGGATGATCCCGCGCGCGTCATCGTGTGCGCCCTGATTCATCCCAGGCTGCTGTATCATTCCTTCCTGCCTCTGATCTCGGAGGCTCCGGTTTTTTTGGATTTCTTCCTCAACTACATCAACGGAACCGACGGCCCGCCCATGCTGCAGTTCCAGACAGGGCGCAGCGGGGAAATCCGTATGCTTGTGGAGACCATGCTGGTGGAATATGCGGAGAAGAGCAGCTCCTATTGCCGCGTGCTGGAGTGCACCTTTGCGACGTTGCTCGCCCTGCTGGCCCGGGTGAGCGCCGCGCCCCAAAAAAAGATCAGGAGGAGCCAGGGGGCCCCCATTCGGGAGGTCATAGAATTTTTGAGCGAGCATTACGCCACGGCCACGCTGGAGAGCACGGCCCAGCTGTTCTCCTATCATCCCAACTATCTGTCAGCGGCGCTGCGTAAGGAGACGGGGCAGAGCTTCTCAGAGCTGCTGCGGGATTTTAAACTCAATCAGGCGGCCACGCTGCTGGAACGGAGCGCGCTCAACATCGGGGAGGTAGCGAACCTGGTGGGGTATCCACATCTGGGCAACTTCTACAAGGTGTTCCGCTCCAAATACGGCATGACGCCCCGGCAGTATATGGACGCACACAGGGAGAGATGAAAATGCTGGCCGGACGCACAAAAAAAGAGGCGTCTGGCCGCCTCTTTTTGTGGCGCGCGGCTGGGAGGCAGCGGCGCCCCCGGCAATTTTTCCTTGACCGGCACCTTCGGGGTTGGTTTATGCTGGGGATGGAGGTGAGTACCATGCGCATACAAGAGGTTTGCAGGGCGTGTAATCTGACCAAGAAAGCTGTTGAATACTATGAGGGACAGCGGCTGGTGGAGCCCCGAATACTGGCGAATGGCTATCGTGATTACTCTGCGGAGGATGTGGAGAGGCTGAAGAAGGTTGCCGTCCTCCGAAAGCTGGGACTGCCCGCTGCGGAAATCCGCATGGTTCTGGAGGACGGGGGCCCGAAGGGGCTCGCCAGGGCGCTGGACAGGAAGGCGCTGGAGCTGGACGTTCTGAAGGAGAAGCAGGAGCTTTTTCAAGCGCTTGCGGACAGCATGGACTGGGAGGAGGCCCGCCTGCGGCTGGAGGCGCTGGAGAGGAGGCAGACCATCCTCGAGCGGCTCCTGGACGCCTTTCCGGGGTACTACGGCAGATATCTCAGCCTGCACTTCTCCCTCTATCTCAGGGAGCCAATTGTCACCCAGGAGCAGCAGGAGGCTTTTGAGCAGATCGTCGCCTTTTTGGACGGGGTCAGCTTTGAGCTTCCGGACGACCTGAGGGAATACTTTGACGAGGCGGCCCGGGGCTTCGATGAGGGTTTTGTACTGACGCTGTCTGAAAATCTGGACAGGGCGGTGCGGAATCCTGAGCAGTATCTGGAGGAGAACAGGGAGACGCTGGAGCAATATCTGGCATATAAGCAGTCCGAGGAGTTCAGAGCGACGCCTGCCTACCGGCTCCAGGAGCACTTTGCCCGGTTTAACCGGCAGAGCGGGTATAACGAAGTATTTCTCCCGGCCATGAAAAAATTGAGCAGGACCTACCGGGAGTACTGCGAGGCCATGGAGCGGGCTAACGAGGTCTTTTTGGAAAGATACCCCCAGGGGAGGTCTTAGGACAAATAAGAGGCATTTTAAAGATGCCTCTTTTCATCCTGCCAGGGGAATGCCGCATAAAACCCCATCCAAACACCGGCGGAATCGTGGAAGGATAGGCGGCGGCATATTTATCCCAAGAGTCCGCCATGATCTGCCGTTCCTGTTCGGTCAGAGGGGATGCAATAATTTCGAGGGCGAAGTTTTGATAGATAAATTTATACGTGGATGCTATGATTGCGATGTACATGCAGAAAATGTCCATAGATCGGAGGCAGATGCGGTGAAAGAGTATATGATTCCAGCCCGCTCCGGAATGAAAATTGATGTTAAGCGGGGTCAAAGTATTGCGGTGATTGATCTTGAGGGCGGCCAAGTAGTGGATTTTTTTGCCGAAGTGAACGGGGATGCAAATGAATTTCTTTCAACTGGAGTGACGGTTGACTGCAACGAGTCCCTAAAACTCAATGTTGGCGATATTATCTACACGAATTTATACCACCCCATGCTTGAGGTGCTATCTGACGATGTGGGAGAACACGATTTGATTCATCCGTGCTGCCGGCCAGAAATGTATGACTTCCTCTAT
>JAHZEH010000098.1 GCA_019421925.1 Clostridia bacterium | reverse complement strand
GACACTGTGGCACAGTTCTCGCTCAGATATTTCATGACTGCGTCCAGGTTGACATGGTGCTCGGGCGGGGCGAGGAGCGCGGCGTCGTCATAGCACCGGGAGAAATGGATGAGAATGCTGGCAAAAGCGCACTGGATGATCTGCCGGTAACTGCTTTTTCGCTCAACATCCTCCACCAGGATAACCTCGATCAGATTGCGGATAATATCCTCCCCGGTGTCGGGCAGGAACAGTGTCTGCCCCTCCCCTTCTTCCATGCACTGCACAAAGAAACTCAAAATGAGGGGGCTGTCCGAAATAAGGGGCAGAAAGGCCCGGTAGATCAGTTCCTTGCGCGCCAGGAGGTTGACGAGGATGCACTCCTCTTCAGGGCAGGCGCTGACAAAGTGCTCCGCTCCCGGCTGAAGGAAACACATATCGTTTCTCCGGGCCCTGAAAGTGCCGTCCCCAGTATTGATCTCGCAGGCCCCCTCGTACACATAGTTGAGGGTGAAATAGTCGTGTTCATGCAGGCCGCAGTCATCCATCGCGCTCCTGCGCATCTCCACAGCAATGGTGTCCTTCTCCAGCTCCGGCGGCCAGAAGAACCGCCGGGTCTCCCCATCCTCGCACAGCACATTGCAGCGCTCAAAGCAGGCTTTGACCGTTTTCCAGGCCTCGATCTGGCTGGCAACAGCGCGCTCCAGCCGGTCCCTCTCCATCTCTATTCTCATAGGATGTTGACCTCGTCCTCTCTCCCGCTCTCCTCCGGCCTCTCCTTCTGCCAGGAGCCCCTATCCTGCTCCTGCAAAAACTGCCTGGGGGTCTTCCCGTACCAGGAGCGGAACATCTTGTAGAAATTGCCCATATTGGTGTATCCCACGAGGGCAGCCGCCTCGCTGACCGTCAGATCGGAATTTTTGATAAGCTCCGCCACCCGCTCCATCCGAATCTGCTTGAGTGCCTCGGAGAAGCTGCGGCCTGTCTCTTTCTTGACATAGGCGGAAAAATAGCTGGGATTGTAATTGAAATATTGGGCGGCGCTCTCCAGGGTGGCGGCAGCGTAGTTTTCGCTCAAATACTTTAAAATCTTCTCGGGCGTCAGCTTTTCACGCACTGCGGGGGCCTCCTGCTCCGCCATCCCCTTCGAGAGCAGGGCCAGCATCTTGATGAGGCTGCTGAACAGTATCGCCCGCCTCGAAAACGTCTCGTCCACCGTGTCAAGGAGCATACAGGCCGCCAGCCGGCGCAGGGCGGGTTCCTCCGAACCGCGAAACACCAGATACTCCTTACTGTTTTTGTCCACGACGGCCTTGACCAGAAATGCGGAAAAGGGGGTGTTATCCTTGAAGAGGGGCAGGCAATAGCGGTGCATGAAGTCCCAGCGGATAAAGATACTCACCGTAACAGATCCACTGTCTTCCTTCCCATGGACCACAGTGTGGAGGACGTTCGGCTGGAGCAAATAGGCGTCCCCAGCCCTCAGCTCATACTGTGACTCCTCAAAAATTTCGCTGTGCTCCCCCTCCAGGCAGTAGCTGAGCACAAAGAAGTCGTGCGTATGGGGCAGGGGCGTAGTGCACTGCCGGGGCGCGACTGTGACAAGAAAATCCTCAGAGATGCTTCCCGGCCAGCCGAAATGCAGCACCTCATTCTCTTCGGGCACTTTGCTGCCAAACTTCTCCCAATAGGGCTTTGCATTGCGGCTCATCAGCGTCTGGACCGCCTCCTTAAGCCGCGTCTGGTCAATCTCCTGCAAATCCTTCATCCGTCCCTCTCCTCTTCCCCTAAACTGTACAGACTGTACAGTTACTTCTATGTTTTAGACATATTTTCACGCAGAACTAAAAAAAACATATACTCTTTACAAAGATACAGCATTTTTTGCTTAGGAGCAACATGTTTTAATAAAATTATCACAGACTGTCCCTCCTTCTGAGAAAGCAGAACACTGCCCCTATATCGACAGAAGGATGCTCAGTCTGTAACAAAACTGATAGGAGGGTACATCTAAAATGAAGAAAAAGCCACTCATCCAGTTGCTTGCGCTCGCGCTGTGCTGCCTGATCGCCCTGGGCGGCTGCGCCCCTGCAGCAACGGACACAACCCCTGCGCCCGACAGCGGAGCAACCGCTGCGCCTGAGGCGACGCCCGAAGCCACCCCGGAAGCCACGCCTGAGGCTGCCGGCATCTATACGCCCGGCTCTTACACAGGCAAGGGTCAGGGCAACAACGGCCCTGTCACCGTCACGGTGACGGTGGACGCCAACGCCATCACAGAGGTCGCGGTCTCTGAACACAGCGAGACCGCCGGCATCAGTGATCCGGCCATTGAAAAGATTCCGGCCGCTATCGTTGAGGCCCAGTCTACCCAGGTGGACGCCGTCTCGGGCGCCACCAACACCAGCAAGGCGATCATCGCCGCTGTGGAGGACTGCCTCAGCCAGGCCAAATCCGCTTCCGCAACCACCCCCGTCTCCTCCGTGTTCTCGGGCATGAAGGATGGCGTCTACATCGGCGAGACCACCGGCTACGGCGGTGCCTTCTCCGTGACGGTCACCATTGAGGGCGGCCTCATGACGGACATCCAGATTGGCGACAACAAGGAGCGCGCCGGATACTGCGAAGCTCCCTTCGAGCAGATCCCCGCCGCCATCCTCGCGGCTCAGAACACCCTGGTGGACACGGTTTCGGGCGCAACCGTCACCTCTGCCGCCATCATTGAGGGCGTCACTGTGGCTCTGGGCGACGCGGGCGCCACCCTCTCCGGAGACGGCACCCTGCTCTCCACCCTGCCCAAGCCCTTCTCCTACGCCTCTCTGTACGGTCTGACGGGTGATGAGCGCAACCAGGCGATCGACGAGAAAAACCAGCTCGCCATCATCGAAAACGCCCCCGTGCGCAAAACGCTGGATAACGGCGTCCAGGTCCAGACCATCCCCTCGGAGCGCTTCGTCTACAACACCGCCATGCTTCACGCCGACGAGCGCGGCTGCAACGCCTGCCATGAGCTGGAGCAGATCGTCCAGGCCATGCCCATGTCCCATCCGGAACTGGAGATGACCTACAATGTGGAGATGACCTACTGGAACTGCATGCCCTGCCATGCCTCCCGTAACCCCACCCGCAATACAATCCACACCGCCCACTACTTCAGCGACTACTTTGACGGTAACTGCCTGAGCTGCCATCACATCGACGGCCAGACGGGCGAATACACCCTGTGGGACGACGTCAAATACGAAGTTATGACGGGCTGGACGGATGTGTCCAATGTCACCGGCAACTTCACCTTCGACCAGGAATACATCACCCCCGTGGACGACATCTTCTGGTACTGGGGCAACGGCACCAACCGCGGCATCCAGCCCAACTACGACGTGGATCAGTCCATCTTCGACGAATGGACTTTCGAGATCACCGGCGCGGTCGCCGAACCCGTCACGCTCAGCCTCAAGGAGCTGGCTGAGGAGAACTCCGTCACCAAGGTCATGAAGCTCTCCTGCCAGGTCAATCAGCCCGGCGGTTCCCTGTGCGCCAACGTGGAGGTCACCGGCATCCCCCTCTCCTACATCCTCTCCAAGGCCCAGCTCAACGAGGACGCCGACGGCGCGCTCTTCGTAGGCGACGACCTGTGGACGGGCGCCGTCACCTCCCTGGATTTCATCAACAACTATGAGTCCGAGTCCCTGCTGGTCTACAAGGTCAACGGCCAGTACCTGACCCCTGAGCTGGGCTATCCCTGCCAGGTCTGGTATCCCGCCACGGCTGCAGGCGGCTTCACCAAGCGCGTCAAGGAGATCCGCATCAGTGCCGGCGCGGCCACCCGCCGCATGGTCGGCACCCCGAACCCGGACGGCGGCTTCTTCAACAAGCCCAACACCGCCATCTTCTACTATGACAACGGCCAGTTCTTCGACCTGGGCGAGACCATCACCTTCAACGGCTATGCGGACGGCTTCGACGAGAGGATCGTCGCTGTGGAGTTCTCCATGGACCGCGGCAAGACCTGGACCACCTTTGCGACGGAGGGCACCGACAACGAGAGGTGGCTCTACTGGACGTTTGAGTTTACGCCCCCCAAGGCCGGTTCCTACGTGCTCTACTGCAGAGCCGTGACCGATCAGGGCCGCGTCAACTTCAAAAACGGCATGCTCATGTTCAACGTAGAATAAAGGAGGCGCATCACGATGAAAAAGAGCAACACCTATAAGGTACTCAGCGCGGTCACAGGCGCTTCGGTGCTCCTCACCGGCTGCGCCGCCGCTATCCCTCAGGCAGAGGTAAAAGAGGCTCCGGCTCCCGCCCCCGAGGCGGCAGCCGTACCCGCCTCTCAGAAGGTGGGCGACACCACCTATGTCAACGGCATCGGCGTCAAGACCTTCATCGCCGAACCCGTGGAGACTGTCAAGGTCCCCAACATCCAGGGCGGCTTCTCCTTCAATCAGGACGTTCTGACCCCCAACGACGCCGTCTTCAACCTCTTCGGCACCGCCGTCACCGGCGTATGCTCCTCCCCGGCCAAAGAAGCCATCGTGGAGGGCGAAGCCAAGGACTGGACCATCAGCGTGGACGGCGACGTTAAAAACGCCTTCACTGCCTCCCTCTCCGAACTGGCTGAGAAGAATTCCCAGACGGCGACCATGACCTGCGCCTGCGCGAATAACCCCGCGGGCGGGTCCGCCATCGCCAACGCCCGCGTCACCGGCATCCCCATGAAGGACATCGTGGAGATGGCGGGGCTCCAGGAGGGCGTTAACACCGTCTCTGTCATCTCCGACGACGGCTACGCCCAGCCCATGCCCCTGTCCTATATGCTGGACCGCGACGCTCTGCTGGTCTATCAGATCGGCGGCGAGGAGCTCCCCGCCTCCCAGGGCAACCCTGTCCAGCTCTGGATGCCCTCCTCTGTGGCCAAGTATTTCACCCGCCGCGTGACGGAGATCCGCTTCACGAGCGAGGCCCAGGAGCCCACCGTGCTGACCGAGGCCGGCAAAGAGGGCGAATATGTCAACCGTCCCAACATCGGCATCGTCAACTACGCCAACGGCGAGGTCTTCTCCGTGGGCGAGCCCGTGACCTTCGAGGGTTACGCGGACGATTATGACAAGGCCATCGCCCGGGTGGAGTTCTCCCTGGACGGCGGCGAGACCTGGACGGGGTATGACACCGCCAGCGCCTCCTCTGACAAGTGGGTCTATTGGTACTTCACCTATACCCCCGAAGCCCCCGGCGCCTATGAGCTGTTCGTCCGCTCCGTCACCGCGGACGGCGCCGTCTCCCCCCTGTCCTCCACCATCGTATTCACGGTGGAATAAACCCCAAAGATCCATAGCATAATGAGGCGCCCGGCTGTTTCCAGCCGGGCGCCTCTTCTTTACTGAATGGGATTGGATTGATTTAGTATGGCCGCGCTCTCCTCCGCACCGCCAGCAGGGCGGCCGCGGGCAGAATCCACAGCAGCAGAGAGATCCCGGCAGGTTCGTCCCCGGTTGCGGGAATCTCCTCGGGCACGGCCTCCTCCTCTCCGCCGTTCTCCTCCACGGGCTCCTCTGTGGCGGCCTCCTCTGTGGGCTCTGAGACCACCTCATCGCCCAGCCCCTCCTGCTCGTAAACCGCGTAGAAGGTGGTATCCGACAGGGCATAATAAGTTGCAGGATCGACCAGCGTTCCCCCTTCCAAAGCCCAGCCGGTAAAACGGACGCCATCGTTGGAAGCCACTGTCACCGTGATGTTGGAGGTGTGGTCTCCCAGAGGCAGGAGCTCCCGGGCCTGGGTCGTGGTGAGGGATTCCACCGCCCCCTGAACCGAGGCAATGCGTCCCTGGCTGCCCGCATCATAGGTGATGCGGATTCTGGTCTCCGCCGCCGGGCCTCCGCCCACATACTCCCAACCGGCATACAGCCACAGGTTGGACTGAACCGTGTCTGCATCGAAAGCCCAGAGATTGATGCAGGCCGCTTCCCGGTACCAGCCAGTGAACCGGTACTGGTTTCTCACAGGCTGGGCCGGTTGGGTGATCCTGCTCCCCGGGACGATATTGGTCAGCGGGGCGACACTGCTTCCGCCCTGGCTGTCAAAGGACACCGTATAGAGCGTCTCCGTCCGGCAAGTCATTTTCAGCCGGAACAGGCCGTCTCCGCCCTCGGGCAGCTGCCATGCCTCGCCGTCCCAGACAAGTATCTTGGCGGCGCCGGTATCCCCCGTTTGGAACCGATGTCCTGTGAACTCCTGGTTATAAAGGTCTACATAGGGACCGGGCGTCACGCCGGTCACCGTCACCGTATAGCGGTCTCCGTCAACATCCCTGGCAACAGCGCCCACCGTGTAGCTGCCCGCCGCCAGGTCATACTGCCGCGCCCCATGGCCGGCGCTGTCCGCACAGGAGACCTCCACCTTCAGGAGCTCCTTCAGCACCTCCGGTACCGGCCCAGTGGGAATCTCCGGGGCCTGCGGTTCGCACTCCACCGTAAAGGTCACCGGCAGGGCCGTGTTCACCGTCCAGGCCCCGCCGCGGTAGAGCAAAGTGATGGCCTTGTTTCCCTGGCCGGCAGGGGCAAGGGTGTGGACGGCTGATTTGTCCGTGCTGTACTGGCTCACATAGGCGGCTGGCGTCACCGTGATCTGGCAGGTATAGCCGCTCGCGGCATCCCCCTCCACAGCTCCGATGGAAAAGCCGCCCGCCAATAGGCCATAGGTCTGATCTCCATGGACGGCTCCAGTGTTGATGCAGCTGATTTTAACAGCACCGCTTTGCAGCAGAGCCAAAACCTCGTTCTCCCCCGGAGCATTCGGGTTTACAGCATTCCTCTGCCACACGGCGTACAGGGTTGTCGTGCCGCTCACAACGATGGAGCCCCCGGGCTGCCTCTCCGCCGCAGCCGCCGTCGGGCTGGTGGACCAGCCCAGGAAAGTATAATCCTCCCTGGTGGGTGTGACGCTGGAAATTGTAAAAGTATGGCTGTATTCATACTGGCTTGTGGCCTGATACTCCTGTGCGGCCGGCGCTCCGGTCCCCCCGTTGGCATCATACTTTAAAACAAATTTTCTGTACTGAGCCGTTTTAAAAAAGTAATAGGCACTGTTCCCTCCGTTGGCAAGCAGTGCGCTGGCTCCTTCGCTCCGATTGCTGCTCCCGTTGCCCGCCCATGAGACATAGTCGATCGTTGTGCCGCTGGGGAGCTCCCATAATTCGCTGGCATAGGGGATTCTGAAGGATTGCAGGCTGACATTGTATT
>JAHZEH010000097.1:2299-7277 GCA_019421925.1 Clostridia bacterium | reverse complement strand
AAATCCGAACCCGTCGAAAGGGCCTGAATCGGCGTGCTTCTTCGTTCTCGTCCCTCAGCATAGAACCACTATGCCGCGGTTCCCGGCCTTGAAGCCCATCCAATTCAGGCCCTTTCGATCCTTTGGAGTTTGCAGAGCCATAGAGGATGGCAGAGCAAGGAAGAGGAGGGAGGAATCCTGGTCGGATTCCGACAGACGATGACGCTGCTGCGGCGTGCTCTATGGCTCTGCAAACCGTGGTTCGCATTTCATTGCTCTGGCTAGCGGGGGAGAAGGGGGGGCTTTTTTGAAGGGCCTGCGGCGGAGTGCGATTAGAACCTGCCCTGCCCTTGCCTTTTTCATCGCCTTCCCCGCCTTCTGTTACTCCGACATGGCGCAGACGCCCCTGGGCATGGCGGAGCTGGCCAGCCCCCTGTTTGCAGCGATTACCCTGTTCATCGGCCCTGTGCTGGCTATTGTCACACTTTTGACGGCCCTGACCACCGTGATCGGCCCGGGCGATGAAAGCATAGCCGCCATGAGGGCCTTCGGCCACTCCTTCCGGGAATGCCGCTGGGCCATCCTGGAGGGATACCGTGCGGCCTCATATGTGGGTTTTGCCGCCGGGAGCCTCTGCCAGTATGCTCTCATTAAAATTATGCTCCGCTTTTTGTGGGGACGCCGTAGGCCACCCCGACCAATGAGTTTGACGGAATGGAGTCCCTGTGGGCGCTGCTCTCCTTCCTGCTGACGTATGAGACAATCCTGCACTGTTACTCCGTCCGCGCCAAAAAATCTCTCTGAAGGAGATCATGGAGGGAACGGCGGCCTAGGTTTCTCCAGCGCTTCCTTCTTTTTACGCCGCTTTTTTGGCCCTGGTCAGCACAGACTAAGGGAACCAATGAAAAGCGGCAGGTGAAAAAATTTGAAGAATGCATGGAAATACGCGCTGCTGTTTGCGGCGGCGGCGGGCGCGGTGGCGCTGATTGTCTGGGGGGGCCGCCTGTACCGGGCGAGCCAGGACCCCATCAAGGCATTTGAGGGCAGGGGGAACACCCCGAGACCGACGGAAAACATCACCTCCTCCCCGCAGCCCACGGCCGTCGTCCGGCCTGAGGAGACGCCCCAGAGCGGCATGGAGCAGGAGACGGGACAGAGCGGGAGCGGCGCGGGACAGGAGGAGCAGGAGAATCCCGGCGCCTGGTTTGAGATGAGCGGCGATATCGTGGGGCTGGTGCTTCTGGGCATCGACTCCAACGAGGTCCGGGAGGAACAGAACATGGGCTACCGCAGCGATTCCATCGCGGTATGCGCCATCAATGTGGTGGATAACACCTGTACCCTGATTACGGTGCCCCGGGACACCCGGGTCAAGATTCGCAAGCTGGATAAAAACGGGGAGGTCGTCACCTCCCGTTATGACAAAATCAACGCCGCCTTTGCCTACGGGGGCGGCCCGGATAAGTTCGGCCATGAGAATGCGCTTTATGCCCTCTCCAACCTGCTCGGGGTGGATTTGCAGTACTATGCTTCCCTCAACATGGACGCCATCATACCCCTGACCGAGGCGGTGGGGGGCGTACCGGTGACGCTGGAACAGGACATGAAGGGCATCGGCAAGGCCGGGGAGACCGTTGTCCTCCACGGGGAGACGGCCTATCAATTTGTGCGCCGGAGGAAGGGGATTACGGGGGGCAGCGACGTGGCCCGTACGGCCCGCCAGCGGGATTATCTCAAGGGGCTGGCCATGCGGGTCAAGGAGATGGGCGCTGTGGCCGCGGTGCCCAGCCTGCTGGGGGCGCTGGGAAACAACGCCAGGACCAATCTCAGCATGGAGCAGATGCTGGCGCTGGCCACCGTCCTCTCCAGGATGGAGGACAACGCCCTGAAAATGCAGTGTATCCCCGGGCGGTCCAAAACCATCGACGGCGCCAGCTATTATATCTCAGACCCTGAGGGGACGCGCGCCCTGGCCCGGCAAGCCTTCGGCGGGGCGGGGGAATAAAAAAAGCCCCCGGCGGGGCTGAGAAAACAACAGAAAACAGGCGGAGTGCAATTTGCATTCTGCCTGTTCTGTTTTGAGGGCGGAAAACAGGGGGAGGATTACACCGAGGGCGTCTCGAAGTAGTCGCCCCGCTTGTAGTCGTAGACCGCTCCGCGGGAGTAGAGATCGATATTCTCCAGGGCCTTGCCCGTGCCGATGGCGACGCAGGACACCGCATCCTCGGCGATATAGCAGGGCACCTTGGTGTGCTCGGAGAGGAACTTGTCCATTCCATAGAGCAGAGCGCCGCCGCCCGTGAGGCAGATGCCGCTGTCGGCGATGTCGCTCGTCAGCTCAGGCGGGGTCTTTTCGAAGATGGCGCGCACCGTCTCGAGGATGGTCTGAAGGGGCTCCTCCAGGGCCTCGATCATCTCGTTGGAACCCACAGTCAGAGCCTGCGGCAGGCCGGAGATGAGGTTGCGGCCTTTGACCTCCATTTTGACCTGTTCACGGCGGGGATAGGCGGAACCGATGTTGATCTTCATCTCCTCAGCTGTGCGCTCGCCGATGAGCAGGTTGTGTTTTTTGCGCATATAGCGGATGATGGACTCGTCAAACCGGTCGCCGGCGACTTTGATGGAGTCCGAGAGCACCGCGCCGCCCAGAGAGATGACGGCCACGTCCGTCGTGCCGCCGCCAATGTCGACAACCATGTGGCCCCGGGGCTCGGAGATGTCCACGCTCGCGCCGATGGCCGCGGCGATGGGCTCCTCAATGAGGAAGGTGTGGCGGGCGCCCGCCTCGTCTGTGGCGTCAATAACGGAGCGCTTCTCCACCTCCGTCACGCCGCTGGGCACGCAAACCACCACGCGGGGCTTGAAGAAAATGCGTTTGCCCACCACTTTCTTGAGGAAATGGCGCAGCATGCGCTCGGTGATGTCAAAGTTGGAGATAACGCCGTCCTTGAGGGGACGGATGGCGATGATGTTGCCGGGAGTACGCCCCAGCATCAGACGGGCCTCCTCGCCGATGGCCAGGATGCGGCCGGAGATCTTTTCCACCGCCACCACGGAGGGCTCTCTCAAAACGATGCCCTTGCCCTTGACGTACACCAGAACGGAGGAGGTGCCCAAGTCAATGCCTACATCGTTAAATTGAAACAGGTCCAAAAAACCCATGAATTCACAATTCCCTTCGATATCGGTATAGTCTGCGGGAAATTCCCGCCTATTGACAGATATAATATATGATACTCCATTTCCTCTCTTTTTTCAAACCTCAATTTATGAACGGGATGTAAACGGAAAGAATTGGAGGGCTTTTTTTCGGGCGGGCGGGGGGCGGACTGCTTTAAAGGGAGGGGCTGGCCTCTTTCCGGGCCGCAGTAACCAAGAGCAGTTACGGGATTGCCATAGACACATCATCTTATGGATACACGGCTGCCGGGGCCTCTGGCGTGAACGGCCCCGTCCGGCTGCGGGCTGGCATGCAGCGGTGAGTGTGACCGCCCTTGTCAACCGGGGAGAGATGAGGGCATGTTAAGATATAAAAACTGAACAAATTTTGAATTCCTTGACGGATGGCTTGCCGTGGGGGGGAGGGTACGCTATAATCATAAATGGTTTTTTATATGAAGGGAGATTCTGCATGAAACACGGATATTACGCGCGCCTCCTGGCGCTTGGGCTTTCTCTCATGTTTGTGGCGGCAGGCTGCTCATCGAGCAGCAACGAGCCCGATGGGGATGCGGTCACTGCGCCGCCCATCATTGATGAGCAGCCCGACCCGGCCGAGCCCACCGCCACCCCTGCCGATGAGGACATGGTGGATTTCTACGAGGATATGCCCGACCCCGACGGCATCCCGGACGACCCCGATGAGACGCCCTCTCCGGAGAAGATGAGCTATGAGAAGGACTACCAGTCCTTCAAGAGCGCCAACTCCGATGTGGAGGGGTGGATCTCCGTGCCCAACACGGTGATTGAATATCCCATCCTGCGGGCGGAGGACAACAAATATTACCTCCACCACAACGCCAAAAAGGAGCAGTCCAAATCGGGGGCTATCTTTTTTGACCGGCGCAACACCGACCCCGCCAATGACCGCCACCTGATTGTCTACGGCCACAACATGCGCAATGGCACCATGTTCCATGAGCTCAATAGCTTCAAGCTCAAGGAGTTTTTTGAGGCCAACCCCACTTTCACGATCTGGATCGGGGAGGAGAAGCGTGAGTTCGAGATATTCGCCGCCTATATCGTCACGGCGGACATCAACTTCATCCGCACTTCCTTCAAGAGCGACGAGGAGTTTGTGGACTACATGGGCGAGCTCAAATCGCTGAGCAAATTCACTACGGACGTGACCGTGGGCCCCAATGACCAGGTCGCCACCCTCTGCACCTGCACCTATGAATACGACGACAGCCGTTATGTCGTCCAGGGCCGCTGGAAGAGGAGCTGACATAAGGGAATATGAAAAGAGCAGCGCATGCGCTGCTCTTTTTTGTATCCTCAGAGCGCGGCCAGGCGGGCGGAGAGCCTGGTGTTCTCGCCGTAGTCCACG
This sequence comes from Clostridia bacterium, assembly GCA_019421925.1. Taxonomy (GTDB): domain Bacteria; phylum Bacillota; class Clostridia; order Christensenellales; family CALWSW01; genus JAHZEH01. The sequence continues at coordinate 2,749 of JAHZEH010000097.1, read as the reverse complement.
GGGCAGTCGATGACGGCGGGCACGTCCTGAGCGAAGGCGTCCAGCAGGGTGGGGATGAACCCCTTGCCCATCATGGTGTTGACCACTGGGATGTGGAGCCTGCGGGCAAACTGGGTGATGGGACCGGCGCAGTTGTTGCGGACTGCCTCGGAGCCGGCCAAGATGACGGGACGCCGGGCGCGGGAGATGGCGGCAGAGGCGCTCTCGATACTCTCAAAGGTGGCCATGCTCTCCTGGGGGAGCACCTTTTTCATGGGCGCCCCGCAGGCGGGCATTTTGGCGATGTTGCAGGGCAGGTCTATGTGCACCGCACCGGGTTTTTCACCCTCCGCATACTTGAAGCAGATGCGCACCACCTCGGGCGTGGTGTCCGGCCGCAGGATGGGCTTGGAGCGTTTGGTAATAGGTTCAAACATTTTGACCAGGTCCACATACTGGTGGCTGGTCAAA
>JAHZEH010000097.1:0-2289 GCA_019421925.1 Clostridia bacterium | reverse complement strand
AGGGGGGCGCCGTCCATAAAAGCGTCCGCCACGCCGGTTACCAGGTTGGTGGCCCCGGGACCCAGGGTAGCGAGGCAGACGCCGGCCCTGCCCGTAAGCCGGCCATAGACATCCGCCATGAAGGCTGCGCCCTGCTCATGGCGGGTGGTGATGAAACGGATCTGTTTGGAATCATGGATGGCGTTCATCAGGTCGAGGGTCTCCTCGCCCGGGATTCCAAAGATATATTGCACGCCCTCGGCCTCCAGACATTGGATGAGGACCTGGGCGGCGCTGCGCTCCTCCGATGTGGGGAGGGGGAGGGCCGTTTCCGGCGCGGAGGGGACTTTTCGCTGTGCCATGGCTGCGCTCCAATCCGGCGGCAAAGCCGCGAACTTTCTGAGAATGCCCTAAAACTAACACCTGGGAAAGCGTCTGTCAATGCGCTGTGAGGCACTGTTGGGGGAGGGACGTCAAGTGCCAAAAAATTGGGGGGCGCAAAACCGGCGGTGCGGGAGACAATCTACAAAATAATGAAAAATGGTGTTAAAAAAATACTTTATAGCGATCACTCAAAAACGTATTGACGAAAACGTATCGTAATGTTATTATATGAAATGTGAAAAATGAACATATAAAGCCGGGAATCAAGTCGAAAAGAGTCAGTTCTGCAGAGACCGCGGAAAAATCTATGATTTCTATTTGCCTCCAGGAAATGAGAGAGACTGGAAGGGAATCAACATACCTGGCGAGACAACACACATCAAAACGGAGGAAAACACAATGAAGTATTTGATCGGTTTGGACATCGGCACCTCGAACGTCAAGGCTGTTCTTTTTGACACGGACGGCAAAGAACTCTTTGTCTGCGACCATCCCACGGATGTCGTGACCTTCAATGGCAACTGGCAGGAACAGGATATGGACCAGGTGTGGGAGCAGTGCGCCTACTGCCTCAAGGGCGTGATGGATTCCAAGATCGCCGCCCCCGAGGATATCCTCGGCATCGGCCTCTCCGGCCAGGGCGAGGGCATGTGGATGATCGACGCCGATGGCAAACCCGTCAAGAAGGCCTCCTTGTGGAGCGACGGCCGCGCCGCCGAGACGATTGCCAAGATGACCCCAGAAGAGCTCGACAAGTTCTACAGCATCTGCGGCAGCGCCCCCACCACCTCCAACACCATGCTGCAGCTCAAATGGTATCATGACAACCAGCCCGAGATTTTCGACAATGTCGCCACCATCTTCCACTGCAAGGATTGGGTGCGCTTCAAGCTGACCGGCGAGCGCCACACCGAGTGGACCGACCTCTCCGTCTCCCAGGTTGACGTGCCCAAGGGCGAGCTGGCCACCGAAGTGTACAAGATGTTCGGCGTCGACAAATACATGGATCTGTTCCCCTCCCCCGTCCGCTCTGCTGAGAAGGCCGGCGAGGTCACGGCTGAGGCCGCTGCTCTGACGGGCCTGAAAGCCGGCACCCCTGTTGCCGGCGGCGCTCTGGACGTCACCATCACCATGGTGGGCGTCAACGCCATCAACGCGGGCGACGTCTATGCCATCCTGGGCACCACCTGCTGCACCGGCGTCGTGCTCGATCCCAAGAAGATGAATATCGACACGGCGGATAAGAACCTCTGCACCGTGCTCCATCCCAAAGAGGGCCTCAACATCAACATCATCGCCTCCATGGCGGGAACCCCCAACCTCGACTGGGCCCTGGAGAACATCTCCGAGACCAAGGACTTCGCCGAGATTGAGAAGCATATCAAGGATATCCCCGCTGGCTGCGGCGGCGTGATCTACCACCCCTACATCACCCCCGCCGGCGAGCGCAACCCCTTCTACAACCCCAACGCCCGCGCCAGCTTCTTCGGCCTGTCTACCCTGACCGACCGCTGGACCATGATCCGTGCAGTCTATGAAGGCATCGCTTTCATAATTAAGGACTGCCTGGCTACCCGCGGATACGACGAACCCGGCAAGATCTCCATCGCGGGCGGCGGCGCCAAGTCCGCTATGTGGGCCCAGATCATCGCCGACGTCACCGGCCGTGAAGTGATCGTCTCCGACGGCACCGAGTTCGGCGCCAAGGGCGCGGCCATTCTGGCGGGCGTCTGCGTGGGCGAGTACAAGAGCATCGACGAGGCGGCCAACAAGCTGTGCGTGCAGAAGGCGGCCTATCAGCCCAACCCCGAGAACGCCAAGGTCTACGGCGAGCTCTATAAGCTCTATCTTGCCGTCCGCCAGTCCAACATGGGCCTGTGGGATATGCGGCAGGACATCGTCAAAAAGCTGGGCCTGTAAACATCT
>JAHZEH010000096.1 GCA_019421925.1 Clostridia bacterium | reverse complement strand
GCATGGCCCATCTGGGGGTGCTCTTCCTCGACGAGCTGCCCGAGTTCCAGCGGGAGGCTCTGGAGGCGCTGCGCCAGCCTCTGGAGGACGGCGTCATCACCATCGCCCGGGTGAACGCGACGGCCACCTATCCGGCCCGCTTTATGCTGGTCGGCGCAATGAACCCCTGCCCCTGCGGCAACTATGGCTCTCAGAGCCGCGTATGCAACTGTACGGAGTCCCGCATTTTGAACTACCGGCGCAGGCTGAGCGGCCCTCTGCTCGACCGTATGGACATCTTTATCCAGATGGAGGAGGTCACGTATCAGGACCTCCACGGGGACCGGGAGGCGGGCGAGTCCTCCGAGGCTGTGCGCCTGAGAGTCAACGCCTGCCGCATGATTCAACGGGAGCGGTTTATGGGCAGCGGGATCTTCTGCAACGCGCAGATGGGGCAGCGGGAGATTGAGCGGTACTGCATCCTGGACGAGGAGGCCAGCAGGCTCTACGAGTATGAGTTTGGCCAAAGGGGATTTTCCGGCCGCGCGAATGCCCGGACCCTCCGCCTGGCGCGGACCATCGCGGACATGGAGGGCAGGGCCATGATTGGCGAGGACGCTGTGGCGGAGGCCCTGCAATACCGAAGTGTGGATGAAAGGTTTTGGAATTAGGCGATGAGCATCACTGAGGAACAGCTCTATTGGGCATGGCTGCAGAAAGTGCCGGGCGTGGGCCCGCGAATGATGGCACAACTGACCGCGCAGGCGGGCAGCCCCGGGGAGATCTTTCTGTTGGCCAAGCAGGGAGGGGAGGCGCTTTCCTTCCTAAGCGCCAAGGTGCGGAACGCCTTGCGCAGCGCGGCTACTGATCAGGCGCTGGAGGACTGCGCCCGCATGCTGGAGCGATACAACATCCGTATGGTCATGCTGGAGAGCCGGGAGTATCCTGAGCTCCTGCGCCATATCTATTCGCCGCCGCCGGTGCTGTACCTGCGGGGCCAGGGAAGTTTGCTGCAGTTAAAGAACGCCGTTTCCATTGTGGGTTCGAGGAAGTGCTCCAGCTACGGCGGGGAGTTGGCGAGACAGTTTGGACGGGAGCTGGCCCGGCGCAATATCACAGTGGTTTCCGGCATGGCCCTGGGCATTGACGCACAGGCCCACTGGGGAGCGATTGAGGGAGGAGGGACCCTGCCCACCGTCGCCGTGCTCGCCTGCGGCGTTGAGCAGGCCAACCCCGCCAGTCACTACAGCCTGTACGAGGCGATCATGGAGAAGGGGCTGGTGCTCTCAGAGCTGCCGCCCGGTACGCCGCCCCGGGCGGGGAACTATCCCATCCGCAACCGCATCATCGCCGGCCTCTCCCAGGGTACTCTGGTGGTGGAGGCCGGGCTAAAGAGCGGGACCTGGCACACGGTGGATCATGCGCTGGACTCCGGGAGGGAGGTGTTCGCTCTGCCCGGACGCATCGGGGAACCGTGCAGCGCCGGCACGCTTGAGATGATTAAGCTGGGCGCAAAGCCTGTGACGGATATAAACGGCATTCTGGAGGAATTTCCCTCCTGGGGCGCGGAACTCCGGCAGGAGCCCAGAGAGGCCGGCCAGCTTAGTCTGGAGGAGTCGCTCGTCCTGGAGACCCTCGTCGGGCGGGAGATGTCGGCTGACGAACTGTTTGAATCGACCAGGTTGGCGGTTCACCGCCTTCTTTCCCTCTTGACAAAGCTAACGCAGAAAGGAATAATAAAGCGGACATCGCAGATGCGCTACCGCATTGCCGATACGATACAATAACCGAGACGGAGGAAAATAAATGGCAGGCAAACTGGTTGTGGTCGAATCCCCGGCCAAGGCAAAAACGATTGGGAAATTCCTGGGAAAGGGATATAAGGTGGTCGCTTCCAACGGCCATATCCGGGATTTGCCCAAGAGTCAGCTTGGGGTTGACGTCGAGCACGACTTTGAACCCAAATATATCACTCTGCGGGGCAGGGGGGAGGTTCTGGAGAAGATCCGCAAAGAGGCAAAATCGGCGGATAAAATCTATCTGGCAACCGACCCCGACCGAGAGGGGGAGGCGATCTCCTGGCATCTGGCGCATATTCTTAAGATTGATGAGAATTCGCCCTGCCGTATCGTCTTTAATGAGATCACGCCCGGCGCGGTCAAAAATGCCATCAAAAACCCCCGCCCCATCGATTTGCAGCTTGTCGCCGCCCAGCAGGCCCGCCGCATCCTTGACCGCCTGGTGGGCTATAAACTCAGCCCCCTGCTCTGGGCCAAAGTGCGCAAGGGACTGAGCGCGGGCCGCGTCCAGTCCGTCGCTACCCGCATCATCTGCGACCGTGAGGATGAGATCCGCGCGTTTGTACCCGAGGAATATTGGATTCTGATGGCCAACCTCCTGCCTCCCAAGAGTAAAAAGGGGTTTGACGCCAAGCTGGTTCAGAAGGGCGGCAAGAAGTTCGAGGTCAAATCCGCTGAGGAAGCTCAGGCCGTTGAGGAGGGGCTCCGGGGCGCGTCCTATGTCGCCAGGGAGGTCAAGCGGGGGGAGAAGACCCGCCACGCGGCTCCCCCCTTCACGACCAGCAATTTGCAGCAGGAGGCGGCCCGCAAGCTGGGCTTTACCACCAAGCGCACCATGCTCATTGCCCAGCAGCTCTATGAGGGCGTGGAGATCAAGGGGCAGGGCGCGGTCGGCCTTGTTACGTACATCCGTACGGACTCTGTCCGCGTCTCAACGGACGCCCAGGCCCAGGCCCGCGACCTGATCGCCCAGCGGTTCGGCGAAAAATATGTCCCCGAAAAACCAAATGTCTATAAGGGCCGCAAAAACGCCCAGGACGCCCATGAGGCCATCCGTCCCACCTATCCGGAGCGTACGCCCGAATCCGTCAAGGACTCTTTGACGCCCGAGCAATTCAAGCTGTACCGCCTCATCTACAACCGCTTTATGGCCAGCCAGATGTCCTCTGCGGTCTATGAGACCATGACGGTAGCCATTGCGGCCGAGGAATACGGATTCAGAGCCTCCGGCAGCCGCATTACCTTTGACGGCTTCACGGCCATCTATACCGAGGGCCGGGATGACGGGGCGGACGAGAAGGAGACCATGCTGCCCCCCATCCAGGAGGGCGACGTGTTCGACCTCAAGGAGCTGCGCAAGGAGCAGCACTTCACCCAGCCGCCCATGCGCTATTCCGAGGCCTCCCTGGTGCGGGAGCTGGAGGAGCGGGGCATCGGCCGCCCCAGCACCTATTCCCCCACTATCTCCACCATCATTGAGCGGGGATATATCAGGCGGGAGAAGAAGGTCCTCTATCCGACAGAGCTTGGGGAGATCATCACCAAGCTGATGAAGGACAACTTCAAGGACATCGTCGATATCCAGTTCACGGCGGATATGGAGGAAAAACTGGACGGCGTGGAGGAGGGGGCCACCAATTCCAAAGCCATCCTCCGGAATTTTTATCGGGAGTTTGAGCCCACCCTGAAAAAGGCTGAGGCCAATATAGAGAAGGTCAAAATCGCAGACGAGGTTTCCGACGTCCCCTGCGAGAAATGCGGCGCCATGATGGTGTATAAGCTGGGACGCTACGGCAAGTTCCTGGCTTGTCCCAACTTCCCGGAGTGCCGCAACACCAAAGCCATCACCGAGACCATCGACGCGCCCTGCCCCAAGTGCGGCGCCAAGCTCATCAAGCGCAAGTCCAAGAAGGGCGGCAAGGTGTTCTACGGCTGCGAGAGGTATCCGGAGTGCGACTTCATCTCCTGGGACCTCCCGGCAAAGGAACCCTGCCCCCAGTGCGGTTCCATGATGGTGTGCAAATCCACCAAAGCGGGCAATGAGCTGCGCTGCGTCAATAAGGAGTGCGGCCACATCATTAAGATCGCCCGGAAAGAGGCCGCCGATGAGTGAGGTCAAGGTCATCGGCGCGGGCCTGGCGGGGTGTGAGGCTGCGTGGCAGTTGGCGCAGAGGGATATTCCGGTGAGGCTGTATGAGATGAAGCCCCAGAAGATGTCCCCCGCCCACCACTCCAGGGACTTTGCCGAACTGGTGTGCAGCAACTCCCTGCGGGGGGACCGCATCCAAAATGCGGTGGGCCTGCTCAAAGAGGAGATGCGCCGCCTGAATTCCGTCATCATTGCCGCCGCGGACAGCACCCGCGTCCCGGCAGGCGGGGCGCTGGCTGTGGACCGGGAGGGGTTCTCCCGGCTGGTCACCGAGCGCATCCGCAGTCATCCCCTTATCAGGGTGGAGGAGGGGGAGGTTGAGCGCATCCCTCAGGACGGTCCCTGTATCGTTGCCACCGGTCCCCTTACCAGCGAGACGCTGGCCGGGGACATCGCCCGGACGCTGGGAGAGGGGCTGTATTTCTTTGACGCAGCCGCCCCCATTGTGACGCTGGAATCCCTGGACATGACCAAGGTGTTCCGCCAGTCGCGCTATGACAAGGGCGGGGCGGACTATCTCAACTGTCCCATGAACCGGGAGGAGTACTTTGCCTTCCGGGAGGCCCTGGTCTCCGCCCAGACTGTACAGCTCAAGGATTTCGAGAGCGACCGGGTTTTTGAGGGCTGCATGCCGGTGGAAGTTATGGCGGCCCGCGGGGAGATGACCTTGGCCTTTGGCCCTCTCAAGCCCAAGGGGCTGCGCGATCCCCGCACGGGTCAGAGGCCCTTCGCGGTGGTTCAGCTCCGTCAGGACAATTCGGAGGGGACGCTCTTCAACATCGTAGGCTTCCAGACCCATCTGCTCTTCCCGGAGCAGAAGCGGGTCTTCGCGATGATCCCCGGCCTGGAGAATGCGGAATTTGTGCGCTACGGCGTCATGCACCGCAACACCTTTATCCACTCCCCTGGGAAACTGAATGAGAACTATCAGATGATCTCCCGCCCTGAGCTCTTTTTCGCCGGACAGATGACCGGCGTAGAGGGATACGTGGAGTCGGCATCCAGCGGACTGGTGGCGGGCATCTCAATGGCCAAATACCTGCGGGGCGAGCCGCTGCCCCGGTTTACCCGCTTTACCGCCATCGGGGCGATGGGCAACTATATTGCAAACTATGCCGGCGCGGATTTCCAGCCTATGAATATCAGCTTCGGACTGATTCCCCCGCTGGAGGAGCGTATCAAGGGCAAGCAGGAGCGCTATACGGTGATTGCCGGGCGGGCGCTGGGCAAGCTCCAGGACATCATTGATTCCGGCGCGCTGAACTGAATTTTGATCCCCTTGAACGACATTGCGCACAGTATTTCTATTCAGCTTACACTTTTTCGTGTAAGCTGAATTCACATAAAAAAGGAGGTTTAACCATGGGTTTTCGTGGAACGACCATCTGTGCCGTCCGCAAAAATGGCCAGTGCGCTATCGCAGGCGACGGTCAGGTTACGCTGGGTGAGCATACGATCATGAAAAGAGGCGCAAAAAAGGTGCGCAGATTATATCACGACAAGGTTGTTGTGGGGTTTGCCGGCTCTGTGGCTGACGCATTTGCCCTTTGTGAAAAGCTGGAGGTCAAGCTGGAGCAGTTCTCGGGCGCGCTGGAACGGGCCGCCGTGGAGCTGGCCCTGGAGTGGCGCAGTGACAAGGCCATGCGGCAGCTTGACGCCATGCTGCTGGCCGCGAATGAGGAAAAGCTGCTCCTCATCTCGGGCACCGGCGAGGTGATTGAGCCGGACGACGGCATCCTGACCGTGGGGTCGGGGGGGATGTATGCCCTGGCCGCGGCGCGGGCCCTCTCGGCCAATACCGATCTCTCCGCCAGGGAGATCGCCCGCAAGGCGCTGGAGATTGCCAGCGATATCTGCGTCTATACCAACGACAATATTACAGTGGAGGAGGTTTCCGCATGTACGACTGGTCTCCTAAGCAAATAGTGGATGAGCTGGACCGATATATCGTCGGCCAGGGCGACGCCAAGCGGGCTGTGGCCATCGCGCTGCGCAACCGCTACCGCCGCAGCCACCTGCCCGAGGATGTGCGCGACGAGATCACCCCCAAGAATATCATTATGATGGGTCCCACGGGTGTGGGCAAAACTGAGATCGCCCGCCGCATGGCAAAGCTGGTTGAGGCCCCATTTGTCAAAGTGGAGGCAACCAAGTTCACCGAGGTGGGCTATGTCGGGCGGGACGTGGACTCCATGGTGCGCGACCTGGTGGAGGCCTCTGTGCGCATGACCAAGGGCCGCAAGGAGCAGGATGTGAAGGCCGTGGCGGAGGGGCTGGCCGAAAAGCGCCTGATTGACATGCTCGTGCCCATCAAGAAGAAGGAACAGCGCGCCCAGACGCAGAACCCTCTGGAGCTTCTTTTCGGCGGCCAGAAGGCCATTGAGGCCCCCATGTCCGAGGAGGAGCAGAAGGTCTACAACAGCAAGCGGGCGGAAGTGGAGGATCAGCTCCGCCGTGGCATGCTGGAGAGCACCATCGTTGAGGTGGAGGTTGAGGAGACCGCCAAACTGGGCATGGATATGAACGGACTGGGCATGGACATCAACATCAACGACATGATGGGGGGGCTCCTGCCCAAGAAGACGAAAAAGAGGCATCTGCCCGTCTCTGAGGCCCGCAAGCTCATTTTGCAGCAGGAGACCGACAAGCTCATCGACATGGACGACGTGGTGAGCGAGGCGCTGCTCAGGGCGGAGCAGGACGGCATCATCTTTATCGACGAGATCGATAAGATTGCCGCCAGAGGCAACGCCTCCGGCCCTGACGTCTCCCGGGAGGGAGTGCAGCGCGACATCCTCCCCATTGTGGAGGGGAGCACTGTGACCACCAAGTACGGCCCGGTCAAAACTGACTATATTCTCTTTATCGCGGCGGGCGCTTTCCATGTCTCTAAGGTAACCGACCTCATTCCCGAGCTCCAGGGTCGCTTCCCCATCGTGGTGGAGCTCAAGGCGCTGACCCGCGAGGATTTCCGAAACATCGTCTGCCAGCCCGAAAATGCGGTGACCAAACAGTATACCGCCATGCTGGGGGTGGACCATATCAAGCTCACCTTTACCGACGGCGCATTGACCGCCATCGCCGACTACGCCTTCCTGGCCAACGAGACGATGGAGAACATCGGGGCCCGCCGCCTGCACACCGTCATGGAGACGCTGCTGGAGGACATCTCCTTCAACGCAAACGGAAAACATCCCGAAATTGAGGTCATAGTGGATGAAAACTACGTAAAAGAGCACCTGGGAAGCGAGATAGTGGGGCGCAGTTTGACTAAATTCATCATTTAGAGTATAATAGGCTGACTCCGAGGTAACACGAAGTAGTTGCCGGGGTTTGTTGAGGGTGAAGAATGTTCGCAGGGTTTGTTT
>JAHZEH010000095.1 GCA_019421925.1 Clostridia bacterium | reverse complement strand
GTGGGCGTACAGGACTACGGCGGCCCCTCTGACGCCCCGGCTTTTACCATCTCCGTGGCCCAGGCCGCCCCCCTCAAGGCGGCCATTGAGGCGGGCGGCGGAAGCGTGCAGGCTGTGCTGGATGCCGATGGACTGGTGGAGCGCGACGGCGTGGGCTACTGCGTTATGGGCGAGATTCCAGGAAAAACGGACGAGGCCATTCTGGTCTTCGCCCACTATGACGCATATTTCAGGGCCTTCAGCGACAACACCTCCGGTATTGGCTGCGCCATGGGCATTGCCAAGGCCCTGGTGGAGAGCGGCTACCAGCCCAGGAGGACCATCCGTTTCATTGCCCACTGCGCGGAGGAGTGGGGGCTGGACAATTCCCGTTACGATTGGGCCCGGGGCTCGACGGTGCTGGTACAGTCCCATCCCGAGTGGTCGGAGACCACCTTTATGGCGGTCAACCTCGATGGGGGCGTTATTGACGGCGGCGCCCAGGGTGTGGAGGTGACCATTCCCTATGAGCTCGCGGCTCAGATGAAGGAGATCGGCGCGTCGGTGGAGGGCTCCCCCTTTGCGGGCGAGTTCCGGACAAACAGCCCGGCCTGGACCTGGACGGAGGCCTTTGGCTACACTGTGGCCGGCATCCCTGTGCTGGACAGCGGCCTGTATGGCAGCGACCACACCGGCTCCTACCACTCCAGCAGCGACACTGCCGAGGCCAACAATTACAGCCCCGAGGTATTCCAATATGGCCATAAGCTCTATGGCTCTTTTGTCCTGGCCTTTGATCAGCTCGCCGTGCGCGACTTTGATTTCACCGCCCTCTTTGAGGCTATGAGCGGGACGGTTGACGAGAGCGTGATTGAGAACGCGGCCGGGCTGCAGGCGGCTCTCGACGGAGCGGGCGGGGCGGCGGCCCTGCTGAGCGCCAAGAACAGGGAGATGGCAGAAGCCGGGGATACGGCCCAGTTCAACAAAGACATGAACGACCTCTTCAAGACCGTATCCAACGAGCTGTTTTCCATCAACTGGAACGAGGAATTCCGCTTTGTCCATCAGTATAAGCAGGACAATGTGGCGGCCCTCCGGGGCGCAATCGCCTGTCTGGAGGCGGGGGATGTGGCCGGAGCGCTGGACGACTATCTGTGGATGGTCGATCTGAACTGGTATGCCTACTCCTTTGACAAGGAGACCTGCGATTTCTTTGTGGATCAGGTGCTGGGCGAGGATGCCCGAAACTCCTGGGGTGCGGGATACCTTACCACCCATGCGGACCTGTGGGAGGTAATCCAATCCCTCATGGGGAAGGCCGGGCAGGAGGGCGCGGATGTGAGCGGGGAGCTCGAGGCGCTGCGCGCTGAGCTGGCCGTGCAGCAGGCGGACCTCAATGCAGTGGTAGGCGAGGAGATTGTCACACTGCAAAAGCTGACCAGAGTGATGGAGGCGTTGGCAAAGTAGCCCGCCTCCGGATATTCCCAAGGACTGCCCTGCCCCCTATTCGGCGGCGGGGCAGTTTTTTGCACATCGAGGTTGACAGTTGTAGAACGAATTGCTATAATCGGTTTACAACAGTAGAACGAGGAGACCTAGTATGGGGGGTATGACCAATATTGTTTTGCAAAACAGCGAGTGGCCCATCATGGAGTGCCTGTGGGAGGAGAACCCCCGCACGCTTATGCAGCTTGTGAGCTGCCTTAAAGACAGAACGGGCTGGGCCAAGAGCACGGTGGCCACCCTTGTGGGCCGAATGGAGGCCAAGGGGCTGATCTATTTTAAGGAGGGGGGCAGAGCCAAGCAGTACTATCCCGCTGTGACGCGGGAGGAGGTTGCTGCGGCGGAGACCAGGTCCCTCCTCAGCCGGGTCTATCAGGACAATGTGGGGCTGATGATGTCCACGCTGGTGGAGCAGGGCCTCACCCGGCAGGAGATCGGAGAGCTGTATGAGATTTTGAAAAAGGCGGAGGAGGCTGAGAGATGATTGAGTCCATCCTGTCATCCTCCCTGCTCATCGTCGCGGTGACCGCCCTGCGTTACGCGCTGAGAGGGCGGATCAGCCTGCGATTGCAGTACGGCCTTTGGGCTCTGGTGGCCCTGCGTCTGCTGCTCCCTTTCCCGTTGTTTGACAGTTCCTTGAGTGTGACGGCGGCCCTGGGCGCCCCAGCAATTGAGAGCGCTGTGGAGGACCACCATTTGCCCATCCGCCCGGCCAGTGAGAGCGATTTCAATGTTGGCCTGGATCAGCCTGCCGGGGAGGAGAGGACGGGCAACGAGGAGCGGTCCATCTCCCTGGACAGCCTCCTCAAAGGGGTGTGGCTGGCCGGGGCGGCGGTGATGGCCGTCTGGCTGCTGTCCTCCAATCTCAGGCTTTTGCGCAGGCTCAAACAGGGGAGAAGACCGGTGGCGGCGCCGCTGAGCAGGCTCCCGGTCTACTGCGTGGAGGGACTGCCAACTCCCTGCCTGTTCGGGCTGCTGCGCCCCGCCGTCTACCTCACGCCTGAGAGCCTGGAGGAGGGGAGGATGAGCCATATCCTCACCCATGAGCTCACCCACTATACCCACGGGGATTCCCTCTGGAACCTGATTCGCGCCCTCTGCCTGACGGTCTACTGGTTCAATCCTCTGGTGTGGGCCGCGGCCTCACTGTCCCGCCGGGATTGTGAACTGGCTTGCGACGAGGGGGTCATTGCCCGTCTGGGCGAGGAGAACCGGTTTGCCTACGGCCGTACGCTCGTAGGAATGGCGGCAGTGGGCGGCGGCATGGGGGATATGCTGCGCTGCTCAACGGCAATGGTTTCCGGAAAAGCCGGTCTAAAGGAGAGGATTGCATTGATCGCAAAGAGACCCAGGATGCTGGTGTTTACGCTTGTCTCAGTGCTTGGCCTGTGCGCCCTGCTGGCGGCCTGTACCTTCAGCGGCGCGCCCCGGGAGGCGCCCGCGCCCAGCCCATCGCTCCCGCTGGCCTCCCCCCTTGAAGATGAAGCGCAGCCCCAGGGGGATGAGGCGGCGGGGACCGACTCAGTGGGATTGCTGAAATTCGGTCCGGGCGGGGAGGTGCTGGCCGTCCGTTCCCTGTTGAGCGCGCCGGAGACAGCGAGGATTGAGGACGTTGTATTCAACTATCTGGTCAAATCCGCCGCCTGGCCCGGCCCGGAACTGGAGAGCCTGGAGGAGTACTACCTCATCCGCTATACCTATGCGAACGGCGAGACGAGCGACTATTACGCCTACTGCATGGAGGGCAGGGCCTATATGCAGGGCGGCGAAAACGGCTGGTGCAGCGTCATCAACGGGGAGCTCTATGAGACGCTGGGCCTGATACTCGACGGCAGTTTTGCGGCACTGGACAGCGCCATCACCAAGGCCGTGCTGGAGCACAACGCCGGGAGCGTCCAGGGCGGGGAGTTCCGGACAGAGTCCCACATCTATCTGGGCGGCCTTGAGGAGGATAACCGGACGACGACGGCCTATCTGATGGTGTATTACGGGGAGTACAGCTTCGAGAATGAGGAGCCCCGGCTGGTGGGCGGCAGCCATTTGCCTGTTGCGCTGACCTTCGCCAGGGATGGGCAGGGGAATTACACGCTGAACGCGTATTGGGAACCCGGAGATGGCAGCGAATACTTCCCTTCCATTGCCGGGAAATTCCCGGAGGAGCTGGCCCACCCCAATACTCAGCAGTATGTGGACACCCAGCGCGCTATCTGCGACGGCAGAGCCCAGGCTTATCTGGAGAGCCGGGATTAAAAATGGGGGAGAAGCGTCCCAGCGGTGGCGCTTCGGCCCGTCGAGAACCTCCGGGACTGTCAAGGGCCGAAGCCCCTGACTATTTGTCTGGCTCCGGCGGCGTGAACGCCGGAACGGATGAAAGCCCGCAAGGTTTTCGTTCTTTTCAGCATTTCCCGCCCGGGACCCCGTAGGCGGAGGGAAATGCTGCCGCCTCAAAATAGCGGCATGTGCCGCATTATTGACACTCAAAAGCGTCCCATTGGGGGACGCTTTTTTATTGGGTGAATTTTTGAGAAAAGGAGAGAAAAACGCTCAAAAAAATGGAATAGTTTTGATAATGGGAGATAATAAAGGATTTTGGGAAGCAAGACAAACCTACTGACTTTCTTTGACTTTGATCTTAGCTGACCTTTATCCTATAATAAAACCATCAAAAGGGAACAGGGATGGGGCCTCCAGGAGGCCAAATTCCCGGCCCGGAGATCCAATATAAATTGAAATGCCTTGAAGGAGGTTTTGATGATGTCTGCTATGATTCCTTATGAAGCAAGCCGTCTGCTTGGTAATTCTCCTGTGATGAGGGGGCTGTTTGACGACAACTTCTTCCGTCCCTTCTTTGGCCTGGGATCCATGGAGGAGATGGGTTCCATCCGTGTCGACATCAAGGACGAGGGGGATCACTATCTGCTGAGCGCTGATCTGCCGGGAGCCAGCAAGGATCAGATCGAACTGAGCGTGGACAACGGCGTCATGACCATCGCCGCTCATATGAACTCCGAGAAGAAGGAGGAGAAGGACGGCTATGTGTGCAGCGAGCGCCGTTATGGCCGGGTGGAGCGCAGCTTTAAGGTCGACAGCATTGAGCAGAGCGGCATTACCGCCCAGTACACTGACGGCGTTCTTAGAGTGACTCTGCCCAAGAAGGCCGACAGCGCGGCGGATGGCCGGCAGAGGATTGAAATTCAATAGCACAGGTACATAGAACGGCGGGCGGTTCCCATGGGAACCGCCCGCCGTCTATTGTTGAAATCATGGAATTCCTATAGTATTATAGGGTTATAGAGAACAGGAGGGGGAAACCATGAAAATTTCGACCAAGGGGAGATACGCCCTGAGGGTGATGGCGGACATTGCCCTGCACGACGATGGGGAGAGCTATGTTTCCCTGCGGGATATTGCCGGCAGGCAGGGTATCACGGTCAAATATTTGGAACAGATCATTCCCCTGCTCAGCCGGGCGGGCTATCTCAAAAGTGCCCGGGGCACGGCGGGCGGATACCGCCTGACCCGCGCGCCGGAACAGTACACGGTGGGCGACATTCTGCGCGTGATGGAGGGCAGCCTCGCCCCGGTGGCCTGTCTGGAGGAGGAGCCCAACCGGTGTCCCCGGAGGGAGAGCTGTACCACGCTGGCCTTCTGGCAGGGGTTGAATGAGACGATCAATCAGTATGTCAACAGCTTTAATCTGCGCGACCTGATGGGAGGCGGAACAGAGGGGATGGACTACTGTATTTAGCAGAGGAGGAGCCGGTCTCCGGGATTCTGAAAAATTTCCGGGTTGACAGCTCCTTTTTTTGGTGGTAATATCCTATTATTCACATAGGATTTATTGTATTTATGAAGGAGGGAGCAATTGATGGGGATCTATCGGTCGGTTTCGGATATAGTGGGACGGACGCCTCTGCTGGAGCTGGTTGGATTTGAGCGGGATCAGAAGCTGGAGGCCAGAATCCTGGCCAAACTGGAGGGGTTTAACCCGGCGGGCAGCGTCAAAGACAGGGTGGCCAACGCTATGATTGAGGATGCGGAGGCCAGAGGCCTGCTGCGGGAGGGATCGGTCATCATTGAACCCACCAGTGGAAACACGGGCATTGGTCTTGCCGCTATGGCCGCGGCTAGGGGATACCGGGTGATTTTGACAATGCCCGAGACCATGAGCGTGGAGCGGCGCAGCCTGCTCAAAGCCTATGGGGCGGAGCTGGTGCTTACCGAGGGAAGCAAGGGAATGAAGGGGGCGATTGCCAGAGCGGAGGAGCTGCTGGCACAGACGCCGGACAGCTTTATGCCCAGCCAATTCACCAATGCCGCCAACCCGGCTGTCCATTTTGCCACGACCGGCCCGGAGATATGGGAGGACACAGAGGGGCAGGTGGATATCTTTGTGGCGGGAATTGGTACGGGCGGCACCATCACAGGCGTGGGGAAATATCTCAAGAACAGGAATCCGTCCATAGAGGTGGTGGCCGTTGAGCCCGTTGGTTCCCCCGTGCTCTCGGAGGGCAGGAGCGGACCCCATAAAATCCAGGGTATTGGTGCGGGATTTGTCCCGGAGGTTCTCGATACCGGGGTATACGACAGGATCATCCCGGTCAGCGATGAGGACGCCTTTGAGACGGGCCGGGCCGTCGCCAGGGGGGAGGGTATCCTGGTGGGTATATCCTCGGGCGCGGCGGTCTGGGCTGCGGCACAACTGGCGCGGCGGCCTGAAAACCGTGGCAAGACCATTGTGGCCCTGCTGCCCGACCGGGGAGACCGATATCTTTCCACCCCCATGTTTGCTCAATAATTCCAAAGATAAAGGAGCCAAGAGAATGGGCACGATTTTGATCTCCATGCTGCGGCACAATTTCCGCTTTGGCCGAATGTGACGGATTATGATGGACCAAAAGACACAGACGACCAGAGAAAGGAAATAGAAAAATGATCCCAAAGAAATACCGTTTTGAGACGCTTCAGCTCCATGTGGGACAGGAGAACCCCGACCCCGCCAGCGACGCCCGGGCCGTGCCCATCTACCAGACCGCCTCCTACGTTTTCAAGGACTGCGCCCATGCGGCGGCCCGTTTCGGGCTGGCCGAGCCGGGCAACATTTATGGCAGACTGACAAATTCCACCCAGGATGTATTTGAACAGCGCGTTGCGGCGCTGGAGGGGGGTGTTGGAGCGCTGGGCGTGGCTTCGGGTGCGGCGGCAGTTACGTATACCCTCATGAACCTGGCGGGGGCGGGCGAGCACATCGTCTCGGCCCAGACCATCTATGGAGGCACCTATAACCTTCTGGCCCAAACGCTCCCCCAGTACGGGATTGAGACCACCTTTGTCAATCCCGACGAGCCGGGCGCGTTTGAGGGGGCGCTCCGGGAGAATACCAGGGCCATCTTTGTCGAGAGCATTGGGAACCCCAACGCCACGCTGGTGGATCTGGAGAGGGTGGCGGACATTGCCCATGCCCACAAAATTCCCCTGGTGGTGGACAATACCTTTGCCACCCCCTATCTGCTGCGGCCCATTGAGCATGGCGCGGACATCGTGGTGCATTCCGCCACCAAGTTTATCGGCGGCCATGGGACGGCGATCGGCGGGGTAATTGTGGACGGCGGAACATTTGATTGGAGAGAAAGCGGTAAATTTCCCGCTCTGGTGGAGCCCAATCCCAGTTATCACGGGGTCAGCTTTGCGGAGGCCGCGGGTCCCGCTGCTTTTGTAACCAAGGTGCGCGCCATCCTGCTGCGGGATATGGGGGCGGCTATTGCCCCGCTGCATGCCTTCCTGTTTCTTCAAGGGCTGGAGACACTCTCCCTGCGGGTGGAGCGTCATGTGGAGAACGCT
>JAHZEH010000094.1 GCA_019421925.1 Clostridia bacterium | reverse complement strand
GCGGGGCTACGCTGGGCATGAGGTGTTTCCAGATACGGCGCAAAACCGGGATACCCGCAGCCTCCGCCGCCACCATAAACTCCCGCTCCCGCAGGGCGAGAATCTGGCCGCGGACCAGGCGGGCCACGTCCGCCCATCCCAGAACCCCCAGGACCAGCATGAGCCAGTAGATCTTGAGGTTCTGGGCAACGCCCGCCGTCAACAGGATGGAGCTGACGATAAGCACCAGGGGCAGAGTCGGGATGCAGCGGAATACGTCCGCCGCCCGCATCACCAGGCCGTCGGCCCACCTGCCGCAGTACCCCGCAACGCCCCCCAGCAGAGCCCCCAGCAGGGTCTCAAGGAGCACCACGCCCAGGCCCACAATCAGGGACACCCGCCCGCCGTACATCAACCGGGTCAGGACGTCCCGGCCCTCCCGGTCGGTGCCCAGAGGATGTCCCCCTCCCGGCCTGGCCCTGGCGTTGACCCTGATGCCCGGCTGTGTGAAATCAATCTCCTCATCCGCCTCAAACTCCCGGCCCTCCCTGTCCACAAAGAACATGCTGTACTCCCCATAGGGGGACAGGAGCGGGCCCAGAAAGGCGAACAGGGCGATAGCGGCGAGCAGGCACAATCCGGTCATAGCCATCCTATCGCGGACAAAGCGGCGCAGCACCAGCCTGCCGGGCATCATTCCTTTTCTCATGACAGGGCCCCTCCCTCCAGCCGCACGCGGGGATCGGCCGCCGCGTACAGCAGGTCGCACAGGAGCGTCCCCAGCAGCGTCAGCGCGGCAAGAAAGAGGTTGAACCCCATCATAAAAGGTATGTCCCCCATCTCCATCGCCCGAAAGGCCGTCATGCCCAAGCCGGGTATGGCAAAAATCTCCTCAACAATCAGCGCACCGGAAAAGAGCGCGGGAAAAATCCCGGACAGCAGCGTGATAAAGGGCAGAAGCGAGTTGCGCAGGGCGTGACGGCAGACCACCCGCCGCTCGGAGAGCCCCTTTGCCTTGGCCGCCCTGATATAATCCGCCTGGAGGGCCTCCAGCACGTTGCCCCTCACAAAGCGGATAAGATTGCCCACCCCCGTCACCACGAACACAGACACGGGCAGGATCAGATGCGCCGCCTTGTCCAGAACCAGCCGGAAGCCCCCGTAATCCGCCCGGGCGTTGACCAGCCCCTGCAGGGGAAGCCACTGCAAATCCACGGCGAATATCTTTTGCAGGATGGCAGCAAAAAAGAAGGCGGGCAGGCAGCTCCCCAGGAGAGCCAGTCCCGAGAGCAGGTGATCCCCTCTGGAGCGCCGCCGGACAGCACAAAAGACGCCCACGGGAACCGCAATGACGATCTGCAGCAGCAGCGCTGTAAAGGCGAGGGCAAAGGATACCCACATTTTCTCGCCGATGACCTGGGCCACGGGGACACGGTATACAAAGGACTCCCCCAGATCCCCGGCGAGCGCGCCGCTAAGCCAATTCCAGTATCCCTGCAGAATCCCCTGATCCAGTCCATAGAGCTGGCGCAGCCGGGCAATCATCTCGGGCGTCACATTGGGGTTGCCGGCCGTGGCCTGAATGACATAGTCCCCGGGCATCGCCCGGATGACCCCATAGAGGAGGAGGGAGACGCCAAAGAGAAGCAGCAGGCACACCGCTGCCCGTCTCAAAACATACCGACCTATTTATCTCCCCTCCCTCCACAGACAGGCAATGCCCAACCCGCAAAGGATTGGGCATTCCCGCACAAACGATTCTATTTGAGGCGCAGCGTCTCAACCTCTGCAAAATAGGTGTAATAGGGGCTCATGTCCTTGGGCAGGGAGGATATGTCAATGACCTCAGGGTTGAACACATACAGATTCTTCCTCTGGTAGACCGGCATCTCCACGGCGTTATCCATGACAATGTCCAGAGCCTGAGCGTATTTCTCCTTACGCACAGCCACATTGGTGGTCTGGCGCGCCTCCTCAATGAGCTGGTCCAGCTCCCCGTCCTGCAGTCCGAAATAGTTGGAGGGTCCCTGGCTGTGATATGCCTGGTACATGTCGGGATCGATTTCAGCGCCCCAGCCGGCAACCCACAGGTCCCATTCCCCCGCATACAGCCGGTCGCTCAGGATGGAGTCGCTCACGTCCTGAATCTCCAGCACGCCGCCCAGTTTCTCCAGCTCCAGCTTCATCTGGGTGAGGATGGCGGCGGAGGGGTGGTCCATGGTGCCCTGGCCGGAGATACCCACCACAAGGCGCATCTGCTCGCCGTCAAGCACCAGCTTTCCTTCAACCTGCTCATATCCCGCTTTCTTGAAATACTCCAGGGCCCTGTCAGGATCAAAGGCATAGTATGCCTGCGCGCTCTGGGGATAGGCCCAGGACACCTTGGACATGGGCCGCTCAATGACCTCGGCCAGCTCGCCGTAGTAGGTCTCAATGGCGGGATACCGGTTCATCAGGTGCATCAGGCCCTTGCGCACGTTCAGATCGGTCACGCGTCTGGCGTTGATGCCAATATAGCCGTAGCCAAGGTTGTCCACGAGCTCAAAGTGCAGCCCGGCCGCTTTAGCCTGCTCCACCATCTCCTGGCTGGCAGGCGGATCGGAGATAGCGTATTCTCCCAGCCGGACGCCCTCTAATTTGTTGGCTGTCGCTGTCACCTGGAACTTGATTGTGGGGATGACGGGCTCACCTTTGAAATAGTTCTCATTGGCTCCCAATGTGACCAGGTTGTTCTCATAGCTCTCAAAGACATACGCGCCGGCACCCATGGGAGCGCTGTTCCTGGCCTTGACGCCGCTGAGGTCGCCCTTTTTGAAGTTCTCCCCGTAATAGTGCCTGGGGACAACCTGCACGCCGCCCAGATTCCAGACGGCCTTGGGATCCACTCCCTCGATCGTCACGGCGACGGTGCGCTCGTCCACCTTCTCAATGCCCGCGATGTCGGAGACCCCGTTCCCGCCTGAGGACAGGCTGGAAGCGATATATTCCTGTTCCAGGGTCTGATAATGCAGGGTCCGGATTTCGGGCAGTACATACGCGTCATACATGCCGGTGCCGGGCAGGAATTCCTCTTTGGTCATGCCGTTGAAGTCCGCCCACTCCTGGGCGGCCGCCTGAATCTCCTCCTCCGAGGGCTCATAAGCCGCTGCCTGGGCCTCCAGCCCGCTGATGGTCTCCGCATAGTTTTCGTCGTCGTACCGGTACTCCTTCCGGCCGGCGATAGGCGTCGTATACAGTGTGGATGGACCGTCGTAGAAAGGGTCGCACAGGACTTTGAATGTGAAGATCACATCGTCCGCCGTCACAGGGGTGCCGTCGCTGAATTTCGCATTCTCCACCAGCTCAAAGGTATAGGTGGTTGAGATAACGTTACCCTCCCCGTCCACGTTCTCCACAGGTTCCGCGTACCTGGCCAGATTGCCCGTGGGCGCGCCCTGCCGGTCATTGCTCCAGAGCTTGGCAAATACCAGGTCTACCACCTCGTAATCATAGCCGGTGGTGGCGAAAAAGGGGCTGAACACCCCGGAGAACTCCGCAGCGCCCAGCACCAGCGTGTTATTCACCGACTGGGCGGCCTTCACCGGGCTCCGGTCCCCTGCCGCCGGGGAGGCAGAATCCACAGGCGCCTCCTGGCCGGAGGAGAGCGAGCAGCCCGCCGCCGAAAGGCAAATCACAACGGCGGCGAGAAAACTGGCCCACACTTTTAACACTGAACTCATATCATACCCTCCCCCGCCTCCCGGCGGTCACCTGATTTCCAGGCTTTCCTGAATCCGCCGAATATTTAAGCAAAAACCACAATATTCGACCGTTTTTTTGATTATAACAAATTCTGCCGCCATATTTCAATTGTAAAAAACTATTCACATTTGCGGCCTTTTGCGCATCCAATAGAGTATGGTATAATAAGCCATCATTGTGAAGACAATCGGCTCCAAACCAGAGCATACAGGAGGATGCTGAAGTTGCCGGCAAACTAGCGCCAGGACTGGGAAACCAGTCGACGAGGATCGGGGCAATCGAAAGATTCGGCGGATACCCCGAAGCGGAGCGCCAGCTGAATTCCCGACAAAACCGCGGAGTGATCCGCCAACAAAGCGGGATGGGCGTAGATTCAGTTGAATAGGAGAAAACTAACCCTCTGCTTGTGGAGGGCCTGCGCGCCCTGGAATACCGCGGCTACGACAGCGCGGGCATCGCTGTGCTCCGCGACGGTGAACTGCACGTTCAAAAGGCCAAGGGCCGTTTGAGCGTTTTGGAAGAGCGCCTGCAAAGCGCCCCTCTCTCCGGCTGCCCGGGGATAGGCCACACCCGCTGGGCCACCCATGGGGAGCCCGCAGACGCCAATTCCCACCCCCACACCTCCATGCTGGGCGACATCGCCGTGGTACACAACGGCATTATCGAGAACTATCAGGACCTCAAGGCCGAATTGGCGACCGAGGGCTGCATGTTCAGGAGCGAGACGGACACCGAGGTGGTCGCCCACCTCATCCACAAATATTATCAGGGCGACCTGCTCGCCGCCCTGCTCTCTGCTGTCAAGAGGCTACGCGGCGCCTACGCGCTTGCCGTCATCTGCGCCGGCAACCCCGACGAGATCGTCTGCGCCCGCAGAAACAGTCCCCTGGTTCTGGGCGCCGGCGACGGGGAAAACTTCCTCGCCAGCGACATCCCCGCTCTCATCCGCCACACGCGCGACGTATACCTGCTGCGCGACGGCTGCGCCGCCCGCGTCACGAAGGACGCCATCTCCATCGTAGACGAGGCGGGCAGAAGCGCCCCCCACGAGATCTACCACGTGGATTGGGACGTAGCCGCCGCCGAAAAATCCGGATATCCGCATTTCATGCTCAAAGAGATGCACGAACAGCCCGAGGCGCTTCGCGCCACCATCTCCCCCCGGCTGAGGGAGGGCAGAATTGAACTGGAAGGTTTGAGCGACGAACTGCTGAACCGCTTTGACCGCATCGTCATCAGCGCCTGCGGCACAGCCTATCACGCCGGCCTGGTAGCGGAATACGCGATCGAGAGCCTGGCCCGCATCCCCGTGGAGGTGGATATAGCCAGCGAATACCGCTACCGCGACCCCATCATCCGAAAGAGCGACCTGTTCATCGTGATCAGCCAATCGGGCGAGACGGCGGACAGCATCGCCGCCATGCGTATCGTCAAGGAACAGGGCGGCGTCACCCTGGCTGTAACCAATACGGTGGGTTCCACCATTGCCCGGGAGTCCGATCTCGTGCTGTATACCCACGCCGGTCCTGAGATCGCCGTGGCCTCCACCAAGGCATATACCACCCAGCTGGCGGTGCTCACCATGCTGGCCATGGAGCTGGGCCGGGCGCGGCATACTCTCCCCCCCCAGCGTTACAGCGAACTGGTACAGGGCCTTTCTACTATTCACGAGAGGGCCCGGGAGGTTCTGGAGAGCAAGGAGGCCATCCAGAAGGCAGCTTCGCTGCACTTCACGGAAAAAGACGTGTTCTTTATGGGGCGCGGCCTGGACTATCCCGCCACGATGGAGAGCTCCCTCAAGCTCAAGGAGATCAGTTACATTCATAGCGAGGCACTGGCCGCCGGCGAGCTCAAGCACGGCACCATCGCCCTGATTGAAGAGGGCAGGCTGGTCATCGCCGTCTCCACCCAGCCCCATCTGGCGGAAAAACTGGTCTCCAACATCAAGGAGGTCAAGGCCCGCGGGGCGCGCATCCTGCTCATCACCACCCAGGACAATGGGATCGCTCTGGCGGAGGCGGATGAGCGTCTCTTCATCCCTCAGGCTGACCCCATGCTTGAACCCATGATCAGCGTCATCCCCGCCCAGCTTCTGGCCTACTACTGTTCCGTGCAGCTGGGCTACGACCCGGATAAGCCCCGCAACCTGGCCAAATCGGTCACGGTGGAGTAGACGTGAGGAAGCGCCCCTCAGGGCGCTTCCTTTTTTATTGCGTTGACTAGCGGCACTGTTCCTCTCTCTTTTTCCCCTGTTTTGATACACTCAATTCAACGGCGCTTCGCAGGCCCTGGTAGGCAACGGAGTCCAGCAGTTCGCTCAGCAGCTCCGGCGCTTCCTTCATTCCCCCGGTTATCCATTTCATCAGCATGGCGTATGCACCATTCGCCAGAAAATTAGCGATAAAATCCAACTGAATAGCGGATCTGTCGGCGTCCGGGTACAGTTCCTCGACATACCGGTCTACCAGCATACTCCAATTGGCCTCAATCTCTCTTTGTATATACGCTGCCAGACCATTGGGCTCGTCCGGCTCGACCGCCTGTTGGTAAAACTCCCTATCCTCATGCATCCTGGTAAGGCCGTCGACAGAGATTCTGGACCAGTTCTCCAGACTTGTGGCCAGAACATCCCGGGCAGGCTGGGTAATTTCGCTGTGGTAAATCCAATTTATCAGTTCCCTCATGTCATAAAAATGATAGTAGAACGTGCCGCGGTTAATCCCGCATGTATTCGTTAATTTTTGAACAGTTACAGCCTTCAGAGGCATCTCCTTGGAAAGAATTTTCAGCTTAGAGGCGATCATCTGCTTTGTGTACTCGTTCTTTTTCATTTTTACTTTATTCTCCAAGTTTTGAACAATTCATCCTCTATGTTGATAATTTCAACAGCAAAAGTGTACTGTCCATTTCGCATTATTTTAGCATATGTTATCCTTTTGTCAACAGGCGCTATGCTATATAATTCACCGCGCCCAATTGAAACAGCGTCTGAATCATTGAGGAAGGATGGAAAGAACTATGAGAAACGCAAGGAAATACTTGAGCCTGCTGCTAGCTCTGTGCCTGGCGGCAGGGGCCGTTGGCTGCCAGCAAAGCGCACCGGCCATCGGGGACGATCAGGCCGCGGCCAACGTATCCGCCGAGCCTGCCCCCACGTCCGGGCCCGAGGTACAGGACACGCTCTACACGCCCGGTACTTATGAAGGACTCGGGCAGGGCATGGGCGGCGATCTGCACGTAAGCGTTACATTTGACGAAAACTCCATCACCGCTGTGGAGATCGGCGAAAATGCCGAAACTCCCCTGATCTCCCAGAACGCTCTGGAGCGTATCCCCTCCGACATAGTAGCTTATCAGTCGCTGGCAGTGGACAGCGTTACGGGCGCCACCGTAACCAGCGCAGCGGTGCTGTCAGCCGTGGCTGATGCCGTCACGCTGGCAGGCGGCGACACACCGGCCCTTCAGGCCGCTGAAATACCGGCATCTGAGAAACTGCCCGACGAGGAAATCTCTGTTGATGTTCTGGTAGTCGGCGGCGGTCTTTCAGGTATGACCGCGGCTTATGAGACCGCATCCGCCGGAAAAAATACCCTTATCATCGAGAAGCTCGAAGCTTGGGGCGGCTCTTCCGCCCGTTCAGGCGGC
>JAHZEH010000093.1 GCA_019421925.1 Clostridia bacterium | reverse complement strand
GCTGGGCCTGCTGGGCGTCTTCCTGGCCGAGCCCATCGCGGATGTCTGTTCCGCCGCTACAGCCTGCATCCTCTTTGCAGTTAAGTCCAGGAAATTGTTTGCGCCCAGGGAGGGGCAGACGGAAGGAGGCCGGACATGAGGGGAAAGGATGAGCTGACCCAGCTCCTGGGCAATGAATGCGTCAAAAAGACCCATCCCCGCATCATCCTGCGGGGCAAGCTGGACACGCTCCAGGCCCAGATGCTGATGGCGCAGGTGGAGTGCATCCGGGAGGGGGAGGAGAGCGCCGCCGCCGCGCTGGAGGAGCTGCTCGGCTATGCCCGCTCCGTCATGGCGGCGGAAGTGCTGGGCAGGGAGACGCCCGAGCTCCGCATGGCGGGGATGGATGGGGAGGCTATTCACGAGGCGTCCCATCACCCTGAGCGCCTCTGCCCCTCCGGGCACCTGAACGTTACCGCCGCAATGGGCGGGGCTATGGCGGCGGTCAACCTCTGCCGGGCTGTGGCGAGGGAGGCCGAGCTGGCCGCTGTCGCCGCTTTCGACCCTGATAGGGAGGGGGCGAGGCCGGATATCCTGCGCGGCATGAACCGTCTCTCCTCCGCCCTGTACGTCCTCATGCTCCAGATCGCGGCGGGGCGATAGGGGGTGCGGGGAGCGAAACGGGATGGGAAGCGCCTTTTGAGGGACGCTTCCCATCCCGTTTTGCCCATAACACGCGAGCAGCATGCTTGAGTCGGGCGCCGCCGTTTTTCAGCCGCCCCAGGATCAATGGGAAAGGAAATCGGGTCGTTTTTCAGAAAAAGGAGCGTACCGCCGTTTCAAGCGGTACGCTCTTTGATGTGGAAGCGACTATAGATAGTTGACTGCCAGGATGACCAGCCCCAGAACGGTGAGCACCACACCTGTGGCCCGGTTGAGTACCTTGGGCTCGGCCCTGTTGGCGAAGCGGGCGGCGATCTGAGCCCAGAGCAGGGTGCTGAGCACACACAGCGACAGGGCAGTCCAATCGGGTGCGCCGCTGATGGCGAAATGGCTCACAGCGCCCGTGAGGGCGGTGAAGGTCATAATAAACACCGAGGTGCCCACCGCGGTTTTGAGCTCATAGCCCAGGATACTGGTCAGCAGAAGGAGCATCATCATACCCCCGCCCGCGCCCACGAACCCACAGATGAATCCCACCAGCGCGCCGCACAGCAGGGACTGGACCATCCGCTTGCGCCGGCTCACCCTCTCCATATTCTCCCGGGTGGTCATGACCGGCCGCACGATAAACTTGATGCCCAAAAGCAGCGTCATGAAGGTGGAGAAGCCCCCCATCGTGGTGCTGGGCAGGAGGCTGGAGACCAGGCTGCCCACCACAGTGAAGCCCAGCACAGCCGCCATCATCACCAGGCCGTTTTTGATGTCCAGATTTTTGTTTTTTCCATAGGTATAGGCTGACACTGCGCTGGCAAGCACGTCGCTGGCCAGGGCGATGCCCACAGCCTCATAAGGGTCCATGTGAAGAAAGGTGATGAGCATGGGGGAGATGACGGCCGCCGCGCTCATACCGGCAAAGCCCGTTCCCAATCCCGCCCCAAGCCCGGCGATGAAACAGACGATCACTTTTTCAAGCATGCGAATCTTCTTCCTTTGTCTTTTATTTTTTCAACCGCGCCAAAGACTGCGCGATGTTTTGTCCCGTCTGCTGGAAAAAGCCCCGGAGTACCTCCGCTGTGTCCTCCGGGACGCCCTCAAACATCAGGGAGAAGAACTCCTGTTGGCGGGCCGAGAGCGTTTCTGCGAGGGAGTGCCCGCTCTCCCTCAGGAGGATGGATTTGACCCGCCGGTTTTTCGGGTCTTCGCGCAGGGAGAGATATCCCCCCCTGCGCAGATTCTCCAGCGCAGTGGAGACGTTGGATTTGGCCAGTCCCCGCAGCTGCACGATGTCCCGGGCCGTATTATGGGTGGGGTTGTTGCGCAAAAAGAGCAGCACGTCCACCTCAATCTGCGTCAGGGAGTACTCCTCCCGCAGAGGGGCGAACAGCGCTGTATAGAGTTTTTTGCAGCCGGCCAGATAGTTCCAGAATTCATTGATGAGATTCATAGGGTATCCTCCGGTTAATCGTTCTAAAAAGAACGATTATTTTTAGAACGATTGTACTCCGCCGAGGGGGATGAGTCAAGAGGAACCTAGTGAATGAGGGGGGATTCATGGTTTTTTCCACAATCCTGTGGAGAAAATGGTTTCTTTTGTCTCTCCGGCAGGCTGGAGAGGGGAGGATCCACGGCCTGATACAAATTGGGTTGAGGTGGGGGTTCAAGGGGATAGCGGGCCTGTTCCAAGGGCCTGCAACGAAGCGCCGGGCGTGATAACTGCGGTCCCCCTGTCTGCGAAGGGGGTGTTGCCGGGATGAAAAAGAGCCGGCCCCTCTGAGGGGCCGGCTCTTTCCTTTTGTTATGCGGAGCTTCGCGGGCGCAGCCGGTCTAGAAGCACAGCTCCAGGATGGCATGGGCCATGATGCGGGCGTTGAGCATCATCTCCTCCAGCGAGAGAGCCTCGTCTGCCTGATGCATATTGTCCACGGTGGTGGGCAGGACGCAGCCAAAGGACACGCCCCCTTTGAAATGGCGGGCATAGGTGCCCCCGCCGATGGCGATGCACTCGCCCGGCAGGCCGGTGCAGTTGGTGTACGCACGGAGAAGACCCTGCACCAGATCGCTCTGGGGGTCCACATAGTGGGGAACCATATGGCTCTGTACCTGGATGGAGAGGGGCACCGTTTTTCTCATGTTGGCCACAATGTCCTCGTGGTTGGCATGGATGGGATAGCGGATATCCAGCACTGCCTCAAAATGGGCGGGCTGGAACTGGAACAGGCCGAGATTGAGAGTCATGGGACCGGACACCTCGTCGGCACAGGCGCAGCCCGCGCTGCTGCCGTCCGTCTCATGGTGGGGATAGGCGGCGAGCAGGGCGGAGAGTTTCTCCAGGGCGGCGCAGGGCGCGAGGGGCAGGCGGAGCAGCAGGGTGAGCATGGCGGTCACGGCGCTGTTGCCCTTCTCAGGCATGGCGGCGTGCGCCCCCTTGCCCTCCAGGGAGAGGGTCAGCACCTCGCCCTCCTCCGAACAGGAGACGGATACGGACAGCTCCTTGGCTACTGCGTCGCAGACGGGCCTGGCCTCCGCAGCGCTGACGCCGTGGAGCACGGCCTGGCAGGTCGGAGGCACGATGTTGCACCGGTCGCCGCCCGAGATGGAGAGGATGCGTTTGCCCTCCTTCTGCTCCTCGTAGTCCGCCGAGACGCACAGGCGGAGCATGCCCTTTTCCCCGTTGACCACCGGGTATTCCGCATCGGGGGAGAAGGCAATGGTCGGGAGCTCGGCGTGCTCGATATAGTGCTCCAGGCAGGCGCTGCCGCTCTCCTCATCGCAGCCCAGGATGAGGCGGACGCGCTTATTGGGGGCGAGCCCGGCCGCCTTGACTGCCGCCATGGCATACAGGGCGATCAGGGCAGGCCCCTTGTCGTCCTGAGTACCCCGGCCCCAGATCAGGCCGTCCTTGACTACGCCGCTATAGGGGGGCACAGACCAGCCGTCCCCTTCGGGCACCACATCCAGATGCGCCAGAATCCCCAGCATCTCTTCGCCCTCGCCCATTTCGGCCCAACCCACGTAGTTGTCCAGGTTGTGGGTATCAAAGCCCAGCCTGGCCGCCTGGCGCAAGGCCAGATCAAGGGCGTCGGCGCAGGGCTTGCCAAAGGGGAGGCCGGGAGCGGATTCCTCTTTCTTCGAGGGGATGGCGACAAGCGCCTGCAGATCGGAGATCAGATCATCTCTGTGGTCCGCGAGGTATTGTTCCACTGCGGCGACCGCTTGTTTGGATACGTTCATAATATTCCTCCAGTTTTTTTCGATGGGATACAGTAGGATAAGTGTATCATAATTCAGAGATTGCAACAATATTCACGGTTTGGGTGAATTGTCCCAGGGAGGCGGCACTTTTGAAGCCGGACTGGGGGGGGAATTGAAAGTGGAGAGATCTGTCAGGCTGAGCGGGTTTGAGTCTTCAGTGGGCAGGGAATACCAATTGTATAACATATGGTCGATTATCGAAAAAAAGATTCAAAAAATGCTTGCATTTCTCTGAGACTATGCTATACTGTAGATGTCAGGTGAGGCAAATGGTTCTAAAGAGACCAAATGACCGAACCGGACGGGGAATGAGATAGTGAAGGGCAAAAGCCCTTGCAAATAATTTTTTTAGGAGGACAGAACAATGAAAAACATGGTGGTTGCGAACGACGCTCTGATGGGTGATTTCATGGGGATCAAGGCCAACAAGGAGTACAAAGCCGTTGCCGCTCCTGCGGCGCAGATCGCCGGGGACGCTCTCATGGGCGACTTCATGGGAATCAAGGCCAAGAAGGAGTACAAGGCCGCCGCGGCTCCTGCGGCGCAGGTCGCCGGGGATGCTCTCATGGGCGACTTCATGGGGATCAAGGCCAACAAGGAGTACAAGGCCGTTGCGGCTCCCGCGGCGCAGATCGCCGGGGACGCTCTCATGGGCGACTTCATGGGAATCAAGGCCAACAAGGAGTACAAGGCCGTTACGGCCCCTGCGGCGCAGATCGCCGGGGACGCTCTGCTGGGCAACTTCATGGACATCGAGTACGAAGCCGGGGAGCTTGCCCTCGCCGCCTGACAATATGCTGGCTGGCCGATTCCCGATCTTTCAAAGAGGCCGCAAGGAATTTTCCTTGCGGTCTCTTTTTTAGAAACTACCTTTTCGGGTGCTCCAAACGGCGTTTTTCAGCCCGGCTCTCAGCGACATGGCGGAGGGCGAGAATGGGGTGGCAGAACAGCATCCTGGGGCCGGAATAGCGCATAACCACACGGATTTTCTCCCGCATCTCCGGACGGTAGCAGTGGACTTTGCAGTTGGAGCAGAAGGTCTTGGTCTCCATCATAGGGCAGTTCTCCGCCCGGTTCTGAGCGTAATTTGCCAACTCGGCGCAGGAGGGGCATAGTCCCGTCCCGGGCCTGTGCTTCTTTTTACAGTACAGAGAGATCATTTGGAAGACAACATTTTTCTCCCTCTCCCTCTTTTTTGCGATATCTGTCATAGGATCAGTCCCCTCTCTCGTTTTTATCAGTCCGGACGGGAAAGCGGAGGAAGAGGTAACAGTACATTCCGTCCGGCCGGTATTCCAGATCGTCCACAATACAGGAGACGTCCCCGCTGATCTCCCAACCCTGCTCCCGCGCAAAGCTGAACATGGGGGCGAGGGTCTCCCGGGAGATGGAGAAGGGGTCTTTGAGGGCGACGGGCATCTGGACCCCCGGTCCCCCCATGCGCATGCGGACCGGGGGATGGATGGGCAGGGAGAACTCCTCGATGGTATTCAGGCGGGCGCTGAGGCCCAGTTTGGGACAGATGGGCCCGCCTGAGAGCACCTCGGGCAGCTCCAGCATCAGGAGGAAGGAGGTGAAGGGCATGGCCTCCGTCCAGGTGCGCAGCATGGACTCGGCTTCCCGTCCCCCCTCCTGAGGGAAGTCCCCATAAAACAGATGAAAAACCGGGGGCAGGGAGACAGCCGATACCCTGCCCGTCTGCCGGACCCGCTGGGTAGCGTGCAGGCGGGCCTTATAGCGGTTTTGCAGCAATTGCAGGCGCATCATCTGGGCGTTGAGCCGGTCCATCTCCGAGCGCAGAAATTCCTGCTCCCGCTCAAAGGAATCGGGGCCGGACAACTCTGCAATCTGAGGGATGGACATATTCAGCCCCCGGCACATCCTGATATGAAAAACCTGAAGAGCATCGGCGTCCGTATAGGTACGGTAACCGTTTTGAGGATTGATATGGGGGTGGAGCAGGCCGCAGCGCTCGTAGTGCCGCAGGGAGTCCACGCTGACTCCGAGCATCCTGGAGAACTGGCTGATGCTGTAATTCATGTGGCGCTCCTCCCCTGCTTGAATGGCGAATCCGGTTTGTCCAAGAGGAACATATCCCGCAATTCCCTCCTTTTTCCCTTCCTTCTTTATAAAAAGTATAGATGATTTAACGGGTTCGCACAAGCCCGCCGCAGAGGGACGGCTTGTATCCGGACGGAGCGGTTGACACAGATAGAGGGGCCCTTTTGGGGCCCCTCCTGTAGGAAAGATGAAAATCAAGTTGTTCAGCCGCCGCCGGCGGGACTATTTGACCTGCCCGGCAATGGCCTTACCGGCGATGCGGCCGGAGGTCCAGGCATAGCCCTGCGTCCAGCCCTCGCCCTCATAGTAGGGATAGCTGAAGAAACCGCCGCTGTCCTGGCCGGCCACATACAGGCCGGAGATGGGCTGATAGTCCTGGCCGATGGCCTGCATGTGCTTGTTGACCCGGATTCCGTTATAGGTGCCGTCGATGGCGGACACCACGCGCACGGCGTAATAAGGGCCTTCGCTCAGGGAGGGCATCATATCGGTCCTCTTGCCAAAGAGGGGGTCCTCCCCGGTCTCAAGGACGGTCAGATAGTCCTCGATGGAGGCGTTATAGGTTGCCGCATCCAGGCCGATGGCTTCGCCCAGGCCCTCAAGGGTATCCGCTGTCCACGCCTCGCCCGCCGCCAGTGCGGCGTCCAACTCGTCCCGCAGGGTGTAGTAGGAGGGGACGACGATGCGGGCGCGGTAGTTCAGGCTGGCGATGGTCTCCTCGCTGAGAATACCCCACAGGCCCTTCTCTACCATGTTGTTCAGATCCTGTTCGGTGAAGATGATATAGGCATAGCCGGCGCGGCGCAGGGCAGAAGCGCCTTTGGCCAGGGCCTCGGTCACGAAGAACTCCTCATTGACGAAACGTTCGCCCGAGGGGTCGAGAGCCAGGAAACCCGCCTGATTGATGAACTTCATATAGCCGGCGTAGAGTCCAGCTTCTCGCTGCTGCAGAACTCAGCCAGATGGGGCTCCACCTCATCCGAGAGGATGGCTCCGGCCTTCAGGCACATGTTCAGGCCGTCGCCCACGTTGGAGGAGAGACCGTTGAGGTAGAAGTGGGAGTGGCCGAAGTACTCCTCCAGCATCTCCTTGTTGCCGCCGAAGCCGCCGGTGCACACCAGTACGGCCTGAGCGTTGACCGTCACCTCGGCGCCGTCCTGCCTTGGGGCTGCCACGCCGGTGACAGCCTGGCCGTCCAGCAGAAGGGTATGGGCAGTGGTTTCCAGCATGACGTTGACGCCCGCGGGTTCCAGGAAGTTGTCATATAGAACATCGAACTTTGCAGTGCCTTTGCCGGTGTCATGGGCCCAGCGGGGAGCAGAGACCTTGGTCACGCCCGGGTTGTCGGTCTGCGCCCAGTATCCCTGGATGGTGTTGACCGTATCTGCGCTGTTTTGCAATACGTTATACACCACGGAGGCGTCGGCGCGCCACAGGCAGTAATTCATCAGATAGGTGAAGGTCTCGTCAATGTTGCGGGTGTTGCCCGCTTCTTTTTGGAGATCGCTCCCCACA
>JAHZEH010000092.1 GCA_019421925.1 Clostridia bacterium | reverse complement strand
GTTTTCCGCCAGATCTTTTTTAAGCGCGCGGGCTTCCACATCATATCCCGGTCTTTTTTCCACGTAAATCCTAGTAACCTTGCTCATAGCTCCTCCTCTGCCGGCCCTTATTCCTCGTCAAACGCATAGTAGATGGCCCGGACCGCCGCCTTGAACTGGTCGGTCTCGACGCCCACAATGATGTTGATTTCGCTGCTGCCCTGGTCGATCATGCGGATGTTGACGCCGTTGCCCGCCAGCGCGGTAAACACGCGGGAGGAGGTGCCGACGCGCCCCATCATACCCCGGCCAACCACAGCGATCAGCGCGATATTGTCATGAACCTCCAGGAAATCGGGTTCCACGGCGGCGATGATGGCGTCCACCACCTCCTGCTGTTTGCCGTTCATGCTCTCGTCCGATACAATGACTGAGAGGGTGTCGATCCCAGTGGGCATATGCTCGATGGAGATGCCCAAATCAGCCAGCGCCGTCAGAAGACGGGCCGCAAAGCCGATCTCCGTGTTCATCTTATCCTTTTCAATGCTGATGACCGTAAAGCCCTTGCGCCCGGCAATCCCCGTGATGGCGCACTTGCTGTAGTCCTCCGCCTCAGGGACAATCATGGTGCCCGGCGCGTCAGGGTCGTTGGTATTGCGAACGTTGATAGGGATGCAGGCCTGACGCACGGGGAAGATGGCCTCGTCGTGCATAACCGTCGCGCCCATATAGGCCAGCTCGCGCAGTTCCGTATAGGTCACGGTGGCGATGGGCTTGGCGCCCCGCACAATACGGGGATCCGCCATGAGCAGGCCGGACACATCCGTCCAGTTCTCATAGACCGCGGCCTCCACGCCCCGGGCCACGATAGCCCCGGTGATATCCGAGCCGCCCCGGGAGAAGGTCTGCACCGTGCCGTCCTCCTTGGCGCCGTAAAAGCCGGGCACCACCACGCGGGCGCGCCCCTTGAGGGCGGCGTTCACCAGCTCGTTGGTTTTCTCGGCCAGGAATTTCCCATCCTCGTCAAAGCGGATGATCTCCGCCGCGTCCACAAAGTCAAACCCCAGATAGTCCGCCAGAAGCAGCCCGTTGAGATATTCCCCCCGGCTGGCGCAGTAATCCCTGGAGGCCCCGCCGGCGCCAGCTCCTCTGCAATCTCCAGATAGCGGGCGCTGATGCGCTCGAACACCCCGTCAATGAGCTGGCCTGCCTGGGCCAGTTCAAAGCACTGGTAGAGCATATCCGTGATCTTCTCGTCGTCAGAACTGCGCTTTCCCGGCGCGCTCGGCACGACGAAGAGCCTGGTCTCATCCATCCCGATGATGCTCTTAACTTTGCGGAACTGCCCGGCGTCAGCCAGGGAGCTGCCGCCAAATTTCGCCACTTTCACTGACATATTTCGAACCTCCAACTTTTAAACCTAAAAACTCTATTCCAGAATAAGCGGGCTGTTGGCCGCCTATTTTACGATCTTTCTGCATTCCAGATAATACCGCTTCTCCTGGGCCTCCCCCATGGAGAAGGTCTTGCGGGGCAGGGCGCCGTCGTGCATCACGGCAGGGAAGAGCGCCTCCTTGGGCATGGCGGGCAGCAGGAAGCCCACAGCCCCCCGCTCAGCCAGCTCCCGTACCACATCCTCCCCATGGATATAGTCCACCTTGGCCTCCTCATGACGTGAGGTATACTCGTCAAGGGCGGCCTGCAAAGTGCCCACAGGCAGCCCATAGGCAGGGGCCTGCACAAAGACGCAGCCCTCCCCCTCCGGGCTTACAAAGGGCAGCGCATGGGCATGAATCCCGGCGGCCCGCCGGATGGAGGGGTTATCTCTGCGCATGCAGACCGCCGTGCCCTCCGGGTTCTGGGCCAGCATGATCTCGGTGAGCTCCTCCATAAAGTCGGGCTGTGCGCCAAATACCACCCGGTGAATGGGCTCGAACTCGATGCCCTCGTCGTGGATATTGACCAATTCGCACAGGGCAAACCGCGCGGGATGCCCCTCCCATTCCTCCTGGGGCAGTTTCTTCTTGACCTGCTCCCAATTGGCCTTCGCCGTGGCGAGGGAGTGGTTGCCGTCGCCTGCCGCGAAGAGCATCCGCTCCCCATGCTGCACCTCAGCCCAACGGAGGGACAGGGCCTCCAGGGCGCCGGCAACCCCATCCAGGGCCTCCCGGCGGAAGAATCTTCCTTCTATATGTCCGCCGCCCTGCATCAGATCAAAACTGTAAACCAGCTCGCCCTCCCCGCCCGCAGCCAGGGGTTCGATCACCGTCCGGCCGGGATCGTCCAGCAGGAGCAGGATATGGGGCAGCTCGATCTCCGCTCTCTCCCGCAGGCGGAGGCGGGGGGGAATCCTCTCGGGAACCGTGCCCTCTGTCGCTCTGATAAGGGGCTTGCTGCCGGGGGTATAGTCATAGCACTCCAGGTCGAAAGCCATGAGCAGCCCGGTGCGGGTTTTGCCGCCGCCCACCTGCCGGGAGACGACAACCGCCCCTTCGCCAATCTCCCTGAGCACGCCGCCGTTCAGATACCGCTCCATATTCCTGACGATATCGCCGGTCTTTTCCGCCTCGCAGGGGGACCCCAGATAAATCTCCGGCAGCATCAGCTTGAGCGTCGAGGGCGCGTCGCCCACGATGCTTTCCACCTCCTGCCAATATCCCGGCTGAGAGGTATACTGATCGCACGCCACAACCGCCCAACGGGTCAGGTCAACCCCGGAGGCGGGCAAAAGGATCCTGGCAGGCCGCAGGCCCAGCTTCTTCCAAATCAAATCTCTCATAAACGCTCCTAAAAATCCGAAAATTAAGCCGCAAAAAAGCGGGAATAATCGTATAATCTGACGAAACGGCTAACGCACTAATTATACACGTCGCATTTGGTCCGGTCAATGCCCAAAGGGGCGAAGACCCCTCTGTTTCCTTGACTTTTGGCGCATTTTGATTTAGACTATCTTCGTCGCGTATCTGCGGGACACAACAGCATATCGCGTTGAAGCGGAGCCGGGAAGAGCACCGCCATTTTCAGAGAGCCGCCGGAGGGTGCGAAGCGGCAATGGCATTCCTACCGTACTCACCGTCAAGCGCCGTCTGTGAAGGAGCAATGCCCTAGCAGCGGCGGTTTCCCACCGATAAAAGGGACAAAAGCGGGCGCTCTGCGCTCAGTTGAGTGGTACCACGGAAGACTGTCTTTCGTCTCTTCAGGAGACGAAGGGCTTTTTTTATAACGCAGGGATAAGAATTAACCTTTACAAAATAAGGCACAGAGGAGAAGCGTCATGCAAGCCAAACAGATCGAAGAAAAATGGCAAAAGAAATGGGAAGAGGCCAATCTTTACCAGTATCATGAGGACCCGGAAAAGCAAAAGTTTTACGTCATGGAGATGTTCTCCTATCCCTCGGGCGCAAATCTGCACGTGGGCCACTGGTATAACTACGGTCCCTCGGATACCTTTGCCCGCTTCAAGCGGATGCAGGGCTACAATGTGTTCCACCCCCTGGGATTTGATTCCTTCGGCCTCCCGGCCGAGAACTACGCCATCAAGACGGGAATCCATCCCATGGACTCCACCCTCAAAAACATCGAAACCATGGAGGGCCAGCTCAAGCGCATGGGCGCAACCTTCGACTGGAACGCCGAGGTAAAGACCTGCATGCCCGACTATTACCGCTGGACCCAGTGGTGCTTTTTGCAGCTCTACAAGCACGACCTGGCATACCGCAAGGAGATGCCCGTCAATTGGTGCCCCTCCTGCAACACCACGCTGGCCAACGAGCAGGTTATGGGGGACGGCACCTGCGAGCGCTGCCACACCCCCGTCACCCGCCGCAACCTGACTCAGTGGTGCTTCCGTATTACAAACTATGCCGAAGAGCTGCTCACGGACCTCGATCAGTTGGATTGGCCGGAAAAAACCAAGCTCATGCAGCGCAACTGGATTGGCAAGTCCGTAGGCGGCGAGGTGACCTTCCAAATGGAGGACGGCTCCCCCTTCACTGTGTTCACCACCCGTCCGGATACGCTCTTTGGCGTGACCTATATGGTGTTCTCCCCCGAGCACGCCATGGTGGACTCCATCACCACGCCCGAGCAGAAGGCGGAGATCGAAGCGTACAAGGAGTACGCCGCCAAGGCCAGCGAGATCGACCGCCTCTCCTCCACCCGTGAGAAGACAGGCGCTTTCACCGGCTCCTATGCCATCAACCCCGTCAACGGCCGCAGAATCCCGGTCTACATCTCCGACTATGTCCTCGCCACCTATGGCACGGGCATCATCATGGCCGTGCCCGCCCATGACGAGCGCGACTATGAGTTCGCCGTCAAGTACAATCTGCCCATCGAGCGGGTCGTCAAGAGCGCCGACGGCAGCCCGGACGATCTGCCTTACAGCGAATACGGCGTCATGGTCAACAGCGGCAAGTTCGACGGAATGACCAGCGCCGAGGGAAAGCAGGCCGTCCTCAAGGAGCTGGAGGAGCGGGGAATCGGCGGCCCCAAGACCAGCTACCGTCTGCGCGACTGGATCATCTCCCGCCAGCGCTATTGGGGCTGCCCTATCCCGATGGTGCACTGCGAACACTGCGGCGTAGTGCCCGTGCCCGAGGACCAGCTCCCCGTAGAACTGCCCTACAACGTGGACTTCCGCCCGGACGGCACCAGCCCGCTGCTCAAGTGCGACGAGTTCATGAACACCACCTGCCCGGTATGCGGCGGCCCCGCCCGGCGCGACGCGGACACCATGGACACCTTCATGTGCTCCTCCTGGTATCAATTCCGCTATGCGGACGCCCACAACGACAAGGAGGCCTGGAATCGCAAGAAAGTGGACGCCCTGCTGCCCGTAGATGTATATGTGGGCGGCGCGGAGCATGCCTGCATGCATTTGATCTATGCGCGCTTCTTCACCAAGGCCTTCCGCGACATGGGATATCTGGACTTTGACGAACCCTTCCTGCGCCTGGTCCATCAGGGCACCATCCTGGGCCCGGATGGATTCAAGATGTCCAAATCCAGAGGCAATGTCATCTCGCCGGACAGCTATATCAAAGTATACGGCTCGGACGTCTTCCGCATGTATCTGATGTTCGGTTTTAACTACATTGAGGGCGGCAAGTGGAACGACGACGGCATCAAGGCAACCGCCCGCTTCCTTGAGCGTGTGGAGCGCCTGCGCGAAAAGGCCGCCGCGCTTCGTCCCTGCAAGAAAGAGGCCGGCCGGGACGAGCGCGAACTGGACTATGTGCTGCACAACGCCATCAAGTCCATCACCGCCGATACCGAACGTTTCCAGTTCAATACCGCCATCGCCCGCATCATGGAGCTGGTCAACGCCATCGCCAAATACATCGACGGCGGCAATGTGGACGGCGCCTATCTCGAGGACGTCATGAAGAACCTGCTCCTTCTCCTCGCCCCCTTTGCCCCCCACTTCTGCGAGGAGCTGTGGGAACAGGCGGGCAGGCCCTTCTCCATCTTCAACCAGTCCTGGCCCCAGTATGACGAGGCCAAGACCCACAAGCAGGAGGTCGAATACGGTATCCAGGTCAACGGTAAAATCCGTGCCCGTATCCTCCTCGCTGCCGATCTCTCCAAGGAGGAGGTTGAGGCCGCCGCGCTGGCTGAACCCGCCATCGCAAACGCCATTGAGGGCAAGTCCGTGCGCAAGATCATCGTGGTGCGCAACATTGTCAATATTGTCGTAGGTTAAACGGATAGTGGGATTGAGCGCGCTCAATCCCACTCTTTGAAAGGAAGGAAGCTCTATATATGGTTGATTTGGAGAACAACATGCAAAAATACGCCGGTCTCATCATCCGCACCGGCGTCAACCTGCAAAAGGATCAGACGCTTGTGATCTCCAGCCCCGTGGAATGCGCCCCCTTCACCCGTCTCTGCGCCAAGGCCGCCTATCAGGCGGGGGCCCGGGAGGTCGTCACGCTATGGAACGACGAACAGCTCTCCCTGCTCAAATACAGGCACTGCGGCCTGGACGTTCTCGCCTCCTATCCCGACTGGTGCGTGCAGGCCCGCATGCAGTATTTGAACGAGGGTGCGGCCTATCTCTCCATCGCCGCCGAGGACCCGGAGCTCTTCGCGCAGATTGAACCTGAAAAGATGCAGCTCGCGGCCAAGGCCAGCCACACCGCCCTGCGGGAATTCTACGACGCCACCATGTCCAACCGCAACAGCTGGTGTGTTGTCTCCGCCCCCACGGCCGCCTGGGCCCGTAAGGTGTTCCCCGGCTGCGCGGACGATGGGGAGGCTGTAAACAAGCTCTGGGACGCCATTTTCCGTACCACCCGGGTCTATGAGCCCGATCCGGTCGCCGCCTGGGCCGCCCAGCAGAGAGATCTGCGCAGGCGCATCCAGTGGCTCAATGAGAAACGCTTCCATGCCCTGCGCTACAGGAATTCCCTGGGCACGGATTTCACCGCTGGACTGGCAAGAGGCCATATCTGGTGCGGCGGTGCGGAAGAGACTCAGGAGGGCGTCCCCTTCATTGCCAACATGCCCACGGAGGAGGTCTTTACCACACCGGACAAGGACCGTCTGGAGGGTACCCTCTGCTCTGCCCTCCCCCTCAATTACAACGGCGTGCTCATTGAGGACTTCTCCCTGACCTTTGAAAGGGGCAGGGTGGTGTCCTTCTCGGCCCGTAAAGGGGAGGACACCCTGCGCTGTCTGCTGGATTCGGACGAAGGGGCCCGTTCCCTGGGAGAAGTGGCGCTTGTTCCGGCCAATTCCCCCATCCCCCAGCTCGGCATCCTTTTCTACAACACGCTCTACGACGAGAACGCCTCCTGCCATTTCGCCCTGGGCGAGGCGTACGCCTCCTGCCTGGAGGGCGGCACGCGGATGAGCAGGGAGGAACTGGCCGCGGCCGGGGCGAATGCCTCCCTCGTCCACGTGGATTTCATGGTGGGGACCCCCGACCTCTCGATCACCGGCATCGCGGAGGACGGGAGCGAGACCCCGGTCTTTGAGAACGGCAACTGGGCGTTCAGCGTCCAGGCGGATGAACGGAAAGGAGTATGACCCCATGCGCGCAGATTACCATCTTCACACGGCAACTTCCCCGGACTGCGACGTCCCCGCCCTGGAACAGATCGAGGCCTGCAAGGCCCTGGGACTGACGGACATCTGTATCACCGATCATATGGAGATCGCTTTTCCCGCGCCGGGAGACTGGTCCATGGACGTCCCCGCCTATCGCCGGATGTATGAATCCCTGGAGTACTCCGGCATCGACGTCAAATTCGGCGTGGAGGCTGGTTTCCCCAACAAGATGGAGGACATGGGGGCCCTGGAGGCCCAGATCCGGTTGGGGAATTTTGACTTTGTACTGGCCTCCTGCCACATCGTCGAGGGGGTCGACCCCTACTATCCCGAGTACTTCGAGGGTATCACCGCCCAAGAGGGATTCCGTAAATACCTTGAGACCATTAACCGCTATGTGCGCGTCATCGACGAGAACTGCTTCAGTGCCATCGGCCACATCGACTACCCC
>JAHZEH010000091.1 GCA_019421925.1 Clostridia bacterium | reverse complement strand
GCCCTTGGTCAGGCAGCTTTTTCGTGCTCAGCATACGGCTTAAAGCCCATAGCGCTTCTTGAAGCGGTCCACGCGCCCGCCGGTATCGACGAGCTTCTGCTTCCCGGTATAGAAGGGATGGCACTTCGAGCAGATTTCAACTTTAAGTTCGCCCTTGACAGAGCCAGTCTTAAAGGTTTCGCCGCAAGCGCACCGGACTATACTTTCACCATATTGGGGATGGATATTTTCCTTCATCGTTTGTCACCCCTTCCTCAGTTACTTACGAAAAGAAGATATCTCTTCCGTTCTCTAAAAATCAACGCTCCTTATTATAATGCAAGGCGGACGTTCCGTCAAGCCCCGCGCCCCTTCCGCCGCATAAGATTTCCCCTCAGGCCGGTTTTCCCACCCTTTGCAGCAGATAGCCCTCCAGGTTATCCGCGTCGCTGGTGATGACGCTGGGCGCGTCCAGGCAGACCATGCACTCCTCCAGCAGCGCCGCGCCAAATCGGATAACCTCCGCGCGCTTGCCCAGAAGAGGTATTTTTTTGCGGTTCTCCACAGGGATCCTTCCCATCTCGGCGTTGATGCGCCGCACCTCGCCCAGCGTCAGCGCCCGGCCGGTGACAATGCGTGCGTCATAACGCTGGGTCAATCCCGCGGCCAGCGAGGCGATGGCCGTAGCCGTACCCCCAATGGCATAGGCAGGACCCTCCGCCTTGCGCAGTTTCTGCATGAGCTTTCCCGCCTTGACCGCCTCCCCTTCAAAGGACATAGGCATGTCGTGGAGCCATTTGCGGGCGTGCAGCAGTCCATCCTCCGTCTCCGGATACCTCTCCAGGGCGCGCACGCAGCCCACCGGCACGCTGAACGAGAAGGACGCCCGCCCGCCCGCACCGCAGGCGATCTCCGTGCTTCCCCCGCCAATGTCGATCAATTTGGCCTGGCCCCGCACACCAATACCCGCAAATCCCAGGCCGGCTTCCTCGCCGCCTGAGATTACGT
Organism: Clostridia bacterium; assembly: GCA_019421925.1. GTDB lineage: Bacteria > Bacillota > Clostridia > Christensenellales > CALWSW01 > JAHZEH01. The sequence goes on along the minus strand of JAHZEH010000091.1, from coordinate 6,514 downwards.
CAACCTCCAGGCCCAGTTTTTCCCGGCAGCGGTCTAAAAATTCCTGACGGTTCTTTGCGTCCCGCACGGCGCTTGTGGCAAAGGCGAAAAACTGCGTGGCCCCGGCCTCCCGGGCGGTCTCCAAAAAACCGGCCAGAGCCGTGAGGCTGCGCTCCATTCCCCCTTCGCTCAGTTCCCCCGTGCTGTGAAGAGCCTCCCCGATGCGGGTGGTACAGATTCTCTTTTCCTCCACCTCCACGCGGCCGCTGCATCGCGCCAGCATCAAGCGGACGGAATTCGTGCCGATGTCCATAACTGCATACAATTGATCCAACTTACCCGCACCCCTCATCTTCTGAATCCATTCCCAGATTTGCGGCCCTCATTGAAAGAAGGCCCGCCGCCCGGCAGGCCTATTCTCCCGTTTGGTCGGGATTGAGGTACTTGATCTCATCCTTCTTGACCCAGCCAAAAACTTCGCGCGCCATCTGTTCTACATATTCGTCCGTCTGGGCATAATCTATCATATGTTCCAAACGGGCCTTTTCCAGCGCCAGTTCCTCTCTTACGGTTTCAAGTTCCTCCTGCTCCTTCTGAAGCTCCTTCAGCCGCGCGGACTGATCCACAAAGGTGATGGCAACCGTTGCAATCACAACCGCCAGCGCAAGCCAAAGCAACACCCTGCCGAGGCGCAGCCGCAAAAACTTCGCCCGTCCCATTGGATCACCCCCCGTATAGTTGCACCTATTATATAACGGCTTCCCCGCCTTGTAAATGAGTACCGGCAAGATTTGTCACGTTTCCTCTATTTCATCATGCGGAAAAAAAATCGCAAAGAACGCCTCAAAAAGGAAAAGGCCGCCCGGTACACCGCCATAACCAGATGGCTGAGCGTCGCGCGGTAGAGCGCAAAGCCTGCAATAAACCCGGCGACGGCATACAGGCGCAGCTCCAGGCCGTTGGCGCGCATAAGAATTTCCCCCGCGATGAAAAAGGCGCACAGCCAGAAAAAAATGTCCAGTATTCCATTCGCCCAGCGGGAGGGCAGCAGCCTGAGCATGTCAAATCCGTCGGCGCACAGGCCAATGAGCGCCCCGCCGTATATTGTAAAGAGAATGACAGCGCCCTGATTCAGGTTTTCGCCCTCCATCCCTCCCTCCAATCAGCGGAATACCCGAGAAAACAGCCCGCCCTTGACCTGCGTCTGTCCCTCATACTCCACGGAACTGACCAGCCCGCCGATGACAAGCTGTCCCTCGTCCAGGTTGAGCCGCATGATATGCAGCTGCTCGCCCGTAATCACAAGCCCCCCCTGCTCTGTGGAGAGCACCACCTCCTGCTCGTTAAAGCTGTCCACATCGCTCACACCGGTCACGCTCACCCGCTCCCGGTTGTCCATCTGCACGGAGTGCGCGCGCATGCGCACTGGTTTGCTTTCCAAATCACGGTTCATCTTCTCGTCCCCCAAACTTAATCGGATAGAGTGCTGGAATATACTCCAATCTATGCGATGCATGGTGCAAATAGCACAAAGTTGACCAATACTTACAGGAGGAATTGACTTGACAGACAATCGGGTATATGATAGGGATAGTCTATTATCAGAGTCCCTATCAGTTCCGAAAACACTGCGCATTCCTTTCTTGATCCGTTTTTTACCGTATTGTTGAATCCTGTAAAACAAGAAGAGTAAAACGAGAGAATGGGTCCCGCCGGCAGAACTTGGAAAAAACCGGCCAGGTCGTAATTTTGGCGTAGACGCTTCAACGTCCATTTAGTTTTGCGCTTTTTCAGAACACCTCCCGGGAATGCGGACACATTTGCCCGATCTCCCTGGGGCATGGCTTTGCCTACAATTGCATTATGCAATTTATATTTGATACAAAACCATCCGGCGTGCACCGCCAGATATGGAGGCAGCAATTGAATCGAGAATTATTAGAGGGGAAGAGTCTGGCAGATTTGCGGGAAATCGCAAAAATGGCCGGCATCAAATCCATCACAAAGTACCGCAAGGGTGAGCTGATGGAGCTCATCCTGGAACGGGATCAGGCGCCCGCCGTCCAGCCGGAGCCCCAGAGCGCCCCGCAGACGCCCGCCGTCACGCCCACGCCCGCACCAGAGACCCCTGTTCAGCCCCAGGAGGCCAATGCCCCGGAGCCCCAGGAGCCTCTCTCCTCAGACTCCGCTTCCAGCGCAGTCCCCGCCGAAAGCGCCACCGAAACTGAGATAGATTCCACCCCGCCGGCCTCCGAGTCCCGGCCCGCCGGGGTGCGGCCCGCCCCCCGGGCACCCCCTACCCCCCGAGCACCCCGGCCCTCCTACCCCGCCGGGACCACCCGTCCGCCCTATCAGACGGAGGATGGCCGCCCCCCTATGCCCGCTCAAAACGGATACTACCGCCCCCATACGCGGGGCTACCGGCCGGGCGACACGGCATACGCCAATCCCTCCTATAACAACAATTATGGCCGCCAGGGCGGCTATCAGCCCCGGCAGAACGGTTATCAGCCCCGCCCAAACAACTATCAGCCCAGGGAGGGCTATGCCCCGCGGGATAACTACCCGGTCCGGGACGCGGCCTATCAGCCCAGGGAGGGCTATCAGTCCAGGGAGAATTACCAGGCCCCCAGGGAAAACTATGGCCAGAGCGCCCCGGCAGGCGAGCCCTCCATCGCCCGCGAGGAGGGCTATTACAACAAGGAGTACGGCACCAGTAACCCGGCCGTACCCGAAATGCTCAACACCGGGGAGTGTGGCGACGCCGAGGGCGTGCTGGAGGTCCATCCCGACGGATACGGCTTCCTGCGCTCGAAAAATTATCTGCCCGGCCCCAAGGACGTCTATGTCTCCATCGCTCAGATCCGGCGCTTCAACCTCAAGACAGGCGACCTGGTCACGGGCAAGACAAGGCCCAACCGGGAGGGGGAAAAATTCCTGGCCCTGCTCTACATCACCGCCATCAACGGCGGCAATGTGGACGACGCGCAGCGGCGCAAGCCCTTCGACTCCCTCATCCCCATCTTCCCCGACCACCGGCTGACGCTGGAACGGGCCAGCCAGCCCAAAGACCTGGCCATCCGCCTCATTGACCTCATCGCCCCCATCGGCAAGGGCCAGCGCGGCCTCATCGTCGCGCCCCCCAAGGCGGGCAAGACCACGCTGCTCAAAAAAATCGCCAACAGCATCACCGCCAACCATCCGGACTGCACCCTCATCGTGCTGCTCATTGACGAGCGTCCGGAGGAGGTAACGGATATGCAGCGCTCCATCCAGGGCGACGTCATCTACTCCACCTTTGACGAGCTGCCCGAGCACCACACCCGTGTGGCCGAAATGGTACTCGAGCGAGCCCAGCGCCTGGTGGAATGCGGGAAGGATGTGGTCGTGCTCCTCGACTCCATCACCCGCCTGGCCCGGGCCTATAACCTGACGGTGCCCGCCTCCGGGCGCTCTCTCTCAGGCGGCCTGGACCCCGCGGCGCTCCACCGGCCCAAACGCTTCTTCGGAGCGGCCCGCAATATCGAGGATGGGGGCAGCCTGACCGTCATCGCCACCGCCCTGGTGGAGACAGGCAGCCGCATGGATGACATCATCTTTGAGGAGTTCAAGGGCACGGGCAACATGGAGCTGCACCTGGACCGCAAGCTCTCCGAAAAGCGCATCTTCCCCGCCATCGATATCGCCAAATCGGGAACCCGCCGGGAGGATCTGCTGCTCAACGCCCGGGAGCTGGAGGGCATCAACTCCATCCGCCGCCTGCTGAGCAAGTCCGATGCCCAGACCGCCACCGAGCAGATGATCGACATGCTCTCCTACACGGCCTCCAATGAGGAATTTCTGACCAACTTGGGGGGATGGATGAAGCTCATCGAGCAGGACGGCTTCCAGCTCATTCACAAAAACTAGCCTGAAAAAGATGCCGCCCCACCAAGGGGGCGGCATCTTTTACAAATAGTTTAAAATCGCTTCTCTTGCGGCTCCCCTCCCTGTATGATAGAATATTTTTGGTTATTTTCAAAATAAATGCACAGGATTGTGCAGAAAAAAGAGGTAGAACAATGAAGAAGAAACTCGCACTCATTCTCGCCCTCGTAATGATCGCAATGACGCTCGCCGCCTGCGGCGGCAGCAGCAGCGGAGACACCATCGTCGGCAGCTGGACCATCGACACCATTGAAGCCGACGGCATCAACATCTCCTATGACGATTATGTCAAGCAGGCCGAGGCGGCCGGTATGGGTGAGCTCGCCGAGATGACCAAGATTGAGATGACCTTCAAAGAGGACGGCACCCTGACCATGAGCGCGGCAGGCGCCGAGATGAGCGGCACCTGGACGGGCAGCGGTTCCTCCTATACCCTTACCGCCGACGGTTCCTCTATGGATATCACCCTCAAGGACGGCAAGATCGTCATGGAGGAGGACGGCCAGAAAGTTACCCTCAAGAAGAAGTAAGCTGAACGCGGTTGAAAAAGCAGGCGGAGTTCCCCGCCTCCTAATAAGAAAACATGAAAAAGTCAGTAAAATCAATGTTTTCAAAGGCAGGGAACACGGCACGAAGTCAAAAAATCTCATACTGACAGGCACGAAGGGCGCTGATGTGAAAATCAGCGCCCTTTTCCTGTCCCCACGCCATAGGCAGCCGCCCTATGGCGTTTTTTCATATCCGTACCTATACCCACCCGAAAAATGTATCAATTAGGGTGCGAAAACCTCTGTTTTTCCTCTCAGAGCGCCGCTTGAAAGGCGGCGTGGGTGTTTTCCCATGGGAAGCGTCCGAGAGGCAGGACAGGGGCTTTTTTGCGCCAAAATCAACACTTTTCAAAACCAGAGAAAGGAGGCGCCGGATATGGCAGTTTTCCGCATCGAAAAGACCAGAGATTACACGGTCATGTCCAACTACCACCTGCGGGACAGGTCGCTGTCCCTGAAAGCGAAGGGGCTGCTGTCCCTCATGCTGTCGCTGCCGGAGGATTGGGACTACACCATGAAGGGGCTTGCCCGCATCTGCAAGGACGGCATCGACAGCATCAGCGGCGGGATCCGGGAGCTGGAGGCGCACGGCTATCTCGTCCGGGCGCGCGTCCGCAACGAGAACGGGCAGCTTGGCTCCATCGAGTACACCATCCTGGAGCAGCCGAAGGAACCGGCACAGACGCCCGCGCCTATCCGGGAAAAACCTATACGGGAAAATCCAATACAGGTGAAGCCAATGTTGGATGCCCCTATTCAGGAGAACCCCGCCCAATTAAATACTAAAGAACAAAATAAAGAATTATCAATTACGCAAGGATCAAGTCCTATCCCATCAAGTCCCCCTACCCCCAGAGAAAAAAGCAGGATCGGACGGGACAGGATGCGAGAGCGCGAGAGCTACCGGGAGATCATTTTGGAGAACATTGACTACGATATCCTCATCCAGGATGAAAAGCTGGACAGGGATCGTCTGGACGAGCTGGTGGAGCTCATGGTGGACACCGTCTGCTCCAACCGGGAGATGATCCGTATCGCCGGGGACGACTACCCCGCCGAGGTGGTGAAGTCCCGGTTCTTGAAGATCGGCAGCTCCCACATCGAGTATGTGCTTGAACGGATGCGGGAGAACACCACCTATGTCCGCAATATCAAGAAATATCTGCTGGCGGCGCTGTATAACGCGCCGGTCACGGCAGCGGAGATCGGAGGTGAACGCCTTGCAGGAAGAAATCACGCAGAAAACACTTGCGCTTTGTGTGGAGACCGGTAAAATGACCGCCCAGCTCTTGCAGCAGGCCATGAAGAAGGTGCTGGCGGATATGGAAAAACACAAGAATGATCCGCAACTCCATCACGGCAAGCAGACACTCCGTCAGCTTATGAAGCACAACACCGGCGTTTCCAACATTGAGATCACAGACCAGAATATCAAGGCGTTTTCCGCCACGGCGAAGAAGTACGGCATTGACTTTGCCCTGAAAAAAGATACCACCGGGGAGATCCCCCGGTACCTGGTGTTCTTTAAGGGCAGGGACGCCGACGCGGTGACGGCGGCCTTCCGCGAGTTCTCCGCAAAGAATCTGGCGAAGGAGAAAAAGCCCTCTATCCGCAGGCGGCTGACCAAGGCCAAGGAGCAGGCGAAGCGGCAGGAGCTGGAGCGGGGCGAGAAGGTCAAAAACAGGGATCGGGGGCTGGAACGATGACGGGAAAGCTGAAAAAGACCCTGCTGGCGAACCTTCCGTATCTGCTGTTCGTTTGGCTCTTTGACAAGCTCTGTCAGGCGGTGCGGCTGGCACCGGGGGCGGACGCTTCGGAAAAGCTGCTTCGTATCGCTCAGGGCTTCACCGAGGCCTTTGCCTCCCTCTGGCTCAGCCTGCACCCTCTGGACCTGCTGCTGGGCGTTGCCGGGGCGGCGCTTGTCCGGCTGGCGGTGTACCTGAAAGCGAAAAACGCGAAGAAATATCGCCGTGGCGTTGAGTACGGATCGGCCCGATGGGGCCGGCCGGAGGATATCGCGCCCTACATAGACCCCGTTCCCGATTGGAACATCCCTCTGA
>JAHZEH010000090.1:6847-7506 GCA_019421925.1 Clostridia bacterium | reverse complement strand
TCGTGGAGAAAAAGGCCATGGTGCATGTGGAGGGGACTGTAGTGGAGGAACTGCTCAAACGGTACAAGCTCATCTGAATAAACGATACAGCGGAGAGGCCGCATCCCTGGAGGGTGCGGCCTCTCTTTTGGTCAAAAGCACAATGGCGGGGAAAAACACTGTTTCTTCCAAACATTGAAGTGTTTTTATAAAGTGGATATACTGATTGCAACAACAGGGGAGATGAATTTTTTTCACTTCCCGGTTCTGTACCACTTCCCGGGATTCCCATCTGAACCAACTCAAACCTTTCTCACGCAGGCAAATCAACCAAACAAACAGATCAGGAGGAATTTAGTATGTGTGACACCATGGTAGCGCTGGGCAACAGCACCCTGAGCGGCTTCAACATCTTCGCCAAGAACAGCGACCGCGACCCCAATGAACCCCAGTATTATGTTTTCTGTCCGGCCGCCGACCACCCGGCCGGAAGCAAGGTCAAATGCACCTACATTGAGATCGACCAGGCCCCCCATACCAATGCCATTATCCTTAGCAAGCCCTCCTGGATCTGGGGCGGCGAGATGGGTATCAACGAGTATGGCGTGGTCATCGGCAACGAGGCCATCTGGACCAAGATGCCCTATGGAGAACCCGCTCTGCTGGGCATGGACTCCCTG
>JAHZEH010000090.1:0-6837 GCA_019421925.1 Clostridia bacterium | reverse complement strand
GTGGATGTGATCATTGAGATGCTGGAGAAATATGGCCAGGGCGGCAACTGCGCCTTTGACGGTGAGTTCTACTATCACAACACCTTCCTGGTGACCGACCCCGCCGAGGCCTATATCCTCGAGACCGCCGGCCCCTTCTGGGCGCTGGAGAGGGTTCAGGACATCCGCTCCATTTCCAACGTCATGAGCGTGTCCAAGTATGAGCGCATCCATCCCGGTGCGGTGGCCTATGCCATTGAGCAGGGCTGGTGCGAGGGCGAGAAGGATTTCAATTTCTGCACTACCTATCTTGATCACAGCCCGGCCTACGATTTGGGCGGCGTGCTGCGCTCAAACTGCACATGCCGCACCATCCGCTCGGACGAGGGCAAGGTTACGGTGGAGACCATGCAAAATGCCCTCCGTGCTCACAACAGCTATGAGGCTTGGGTTCCTCAGCAGTATAGCGCGCCCTGCATGCATGCCGGCGCCAACAATGTGACCTGCCAGTCCACCGCCAGCTTGATCGCCGTCATCCGCCCCGAGGGCAAGTCCACCTATTGGGGCACCAATATGTCTACCCCCTGCGTCGCTCCCTTCAAGCCCTTCTGGTTTGATGCGTTCGCCGACGATGTGGTCTTCTCCTATGACAAACAGGAGGAGGCGATGGACGCCTGGCTGTACCGCGAGCAGATCAACCGCGCCATGGTGGCGGGCAAACTGGACGAGGCCGCCTACAAGGCCGAACTGGCCGCCCTGGAGGCCGATTGGATGAAGCGCTGCGCTGAGGTCGAGGACAAGGACGCCGCCACCCGCAAGGCATTCTCCCAGCAGGTTTCCCAGGAGGAGAAGGCTTTCATCGACAAGTGGGTAGAAATCGCTAAGAATGCCCAGGAGAACGCCCGGGGGGATAAGGACTATCAGATGGCATGGGCCTACTGGAACGACAAGATGGGTAAGAACCGCCACATCGCCTACTAAATCGGGTTTTCATGGAATTGCAGCAGCTTTAAAACCAAGGGGGAAGAGAAAACCGCTCCTCCCCCTTTTAGTTTTGGGCGAAGGAGGATTTTGTTTTGAAATTGTTGATTGCGCCTGATTCCTTTAAGGGGTCCCTCTCAGCGGAGGAGGTCTGTGAAATCATCTCCCAATCGGCCCGGGAGTGTTTGGAGAACGTGGAATGCCTGTGTCTGCCCGTGGCCGACGGGGGGGAGGGGATGGTGAACGCCATGCTGGCCGCCAAGGGCGGGGAGCTGGTTTCGCTGACGGTTCAGGACCCCCTGGGCAGGCCGGTACAGGCCGGCTATGCCAAACTGCCGGACGGCTCGGCCGCCGTGGAGATGGCAGCCGCCTCCGGCCTGCCACTGCTGGCCAAGGAGGAGCGGGATCCCGTCCACTCCACCACCTATGGCGCCGGCCAACTCATCCGTCACGCCCTGGAGGGGGGATGCCGCAGGGTTGTCCTGGGCCTGGGCGGGTCCGCCACCAACGACGGCGGCCTGGGGGTGGGAGCCGCTCTGGGCATGCGTTTTCTGGACGGGGAGGGGAACGAGCTTCCCCCCTGCGGGGAGAGCCTCTCCCAGGTGGAGAGGGTCGACCTGAGCGGCCTTCTCGAGCAGTGGAGGGAGACGGAGTTCGTGCTGGCCTGCGACGTGGAGAACCCCCTCTGCGGAGAGAGGGGGGCGGCGAACATCTACGGTCCCCAGAAGGGGGCGGACAGGGATATGATCGCCGCCCTGGACAGGGGGCTTCACCACTTCGCCTCTCTGCTGGAACGCCGGTCGGGCCGGAAACTGCTGGACATGGCGGGGATGGGGGCTGCAGGCGGCATGGCGCTGCCCTTCATGGCCTTTGGAAACGCCCGCCTCCAGGCCGGACTGGATATCGTGCTGGACGCCCAGGGCTTTGACGGCCTGCTCGAGGGCTGCGACCTGGTCGTCACCGGCGAGGGGAGGACGGACGCGCAGAGCGCCATGGGAAAGGTGGCTTCCGGGGTGGGACGCCGCGCCGAGAAGGCGGGGGTGCCGGCAGTAATTTTGTCCGGGGCTCTGGAAGACGGCTGCGAAAGATTGTACAATAAAGGAATCACCGCCATGTTCGCCTCCTGCTCCCGCGCCGGGAGCGTGGAATGGCATATGGATCATGCCAGGGAGAATCTGTCCTTTGCCGCCAGACAGCTCTTCCGCCTGATCGGGCGGTTTGCCGGAAAGTAGAGGAGAAAAGGAAGGGGGAAGCCATGGGGTGTTGACGGCCAAGATCGCCCAGCGCATCGCCGACGAAGTGGTTGAGAGCCTGGGCTATAACATCAACGTTATGAACGAGCAGGGCGTCATCATCGGGAGCGGAACCCCCGCCCGCATCGGAGACTTTCACGAGACGGCCATGCAGGTCATCAGGGACTGCCGCATCTATGAGGTCGGCGAGCAGGAGGCCAGCTCCCTGAAGGGGGTGCGCCCCGGCATCAATATGCCCATCCTCAGCGGCGGCGAGGTCGTGGGGGTTGTGGGCATCACGGGCGACCCGGCCCAGGTGCGGGGCATCGCCAGGCTGGTCAAGATGACCGCCGAGCTCATTATGGAGCAGGAGGAGGCGTCCTATCAGTTCTATATGCACCGCAACGACAAGGAGGCCTTTGTCACCGGCCTGCTCAACGACGCCGCCGTAGGCCATGAGGAGGGCCTCAAGAGCTGGGCGGACAGTCTGGGCTACGACATCGCCCTGCCCCGGGTGGCCTGCGTGCTGGACTTTGGGGGCAGGAAGCAGGCCGGGGGGCTGGCCGAGCGGGAGGCCATTCTGGAGCGCGTCAAGCGCGGCGGCCTTCATCTGCGCCAGGATATCTCGGTCAACTTCGGCGGCTATATCCTCATTTTCAAAAGCCTGACGGATACCAGCCCCTGGGGCCTGGAACGGCAGCTCTGCGCCTACCGCGAGAGCGTCTGCGGCGAGCTCACCCCCGAGCTGGCCGGGGCCATGAAGTGCTTTGTGGGAGGGTACTACGGCGGCATCGAGGGGTATCACAAGTCCTACAAGGACGCGGTGCGCCTGAGCAGCCGCCTGGGCGCGGGGGCGGGACCGGTCAATTTCACCCACCGCAACTGCGTATGCACCGTTTACGACGGCCTCCCGGAGGAGCTGCGCGCCCGCATGCTCCAGCCCTATGTGGACAGGCTGTGCCTGGAGATGGGGGAGGGGGCGAGAGAGGTAGTGCGGACGGCTGAGAAGCTCATCCAATACGGTTTTCACTACGAGAGGGCGGCGGAGGAACTGTTCGTCCACAAAAATACCATCGCCTTTCGGAAGCGGAAGCTGGACGACTGCCTGGGCCTGGACCCCAAGGGCAACAGCAACGACCTGCTCCTGCTCGCCCTCATTTTGCAGCAGTACTGGCAGAGCGAGCAGGAATAAAGCAAATGCATGAAGCACCCCGAACGGGTGCTTTTTTGCATTGAGTTTGATATAATAGCTACAATAGGTTGTGGGAAAAATTTACAAACAACCTGGAGCTGCTATAGGGAGGTCAGTATGAAATACAGTGTCAGCGATGTGGCTCGGGTGTTGGGGATGACCCCCAGCGCCCTGCACTACTTTGAGCGGGAGGGGCTCATCTCCGTGCGCAAGGAGCCCAACGGACACCGCTACTACAGCATTGTGGATATTTTCCGCATGCTGTCCTATCAGAAATACCGCTCTATGGGTTTTCCCGTCAAGACGGTGGTCAAGCAGTTCAGCGGGGAGGAGAACGACCGCAGGGTGATCCAGGAGCGCATCCTGGAGCAGAAGGAGGAGGCCCTGGCCCAGGCCCGCCACTATGCCCGGCTGGCGGACGCGATCGAGGAGCACCTCAAGAGCGTCCGCCAGATCGACTCCCTGCTGGACAGGTATGAATTTGTGCGCTCCCCCGAGGTGCTGCTGCTCCACGACGAGGAGTGCGGCTGGATCTCCAAGCAGAGGGAGGCCCAGGGCGTGGCCCAGAAATGGGTGGAGGCCATGCCGGACACCCGGCTCTCCATCCTTATGACCAACGGGGAGGGATACGGGAGGGGGGAACCGCCCCAGGCCATCTTCGGCTATTCCGTCCTGCCCGAGAAGGCCAAAGAACTGGAACTGCCTTTGGAACTGCACGTGCGGGCCCTGCCCGCCACGAGCTGCCTGCATACCATTGTCGTGGCGGACGACCGTTTCTCCGAGGAGCCGGGCAGGACACTGGATATCCCCCTGCGCTATGCCAAGGACCGGGGATTTGCAATCACCGGCGAACCCTGGGGAAACATCCTGCTGGTGGAGGTGGCCCCGGGGGCGAGGCTGGCCCCCTATGTGGAGCTCTGGATTCCCATACAGTAGGAGGGATAAAACATGATTCGCTTTGCAATGGAGAGCGACGGGGAGGCGGTTTACCGCCTCCTCTGCATGCTGGAGGAAAGGGAGTTGGAGCGGACGGCTTTTGAGCGCATCTATGCCGCCTGCCTGAAGAGCCCCGATCGGGTCTGTCTGGTGGCGGAGCAGGAGGGGGAGGTGGTGGGCTGCCTGCAGATGCGCCTGGAGGAGCAGCTCCACCACTGCGCAGAGGTGGCGGAGATTCTTGAACTGGCCGTATCGCCGGACTGCCGCTTCCGGGGCCTGGGGAGGGCCCTCTTTACAGCGGCAGGGGAGATCGCCCGGGAGAAGGGCTGCGTACAGCTCCAGCTCAGCAGCGGCCGCAGAAGGGAGGGGGCCCACCTCTTCTATGAGCGTCTGGGCATGGCCCAAACCCATGCGGGCTTTACGATGGAGCTGTAAAAAATTCCGAAATTCACAAACAAACCCCTTGCGCCTAAAGCTGCTCTATGCGTTATGCTTTTCACAAAGCCTGACGCGGAGGGAGATGCCCACTGGACCCATCCGCCCAGGCGACGCAACAAGAGCCAAGAAGGAGGATTTGTTTCATGAAAAAGCGACTTCTCTCCCTGCTGCTTGCCGGCGCACTGGCTTTGACCGGGTGCACCGGCGCGGCCAACAACCCCGACATTACGGCTGCTCCCACCCCCACGCAGGAGGCGGCGGCCACCCCGGAACCCGCGGAGGCGGCCTCCTATACCCCGGGTACTTACACCGCCACGGCCCAGGGCCGCAACGGTATGATGACCGTGGAGGTCACCTTTGACGAGGCGGGTATCACAGAGATCCAGATCCCGGAGCACAGCGAGACCCAGATCATCTCCGACCCGGCTTTTGAGAGGGTTCCGGCCAACATCATCGAGTATCAGTCCCTCCAGATGGATACCGTGACGGGCGCGACCATCTCCCAGTTTGCCATCATCTCGGCCGTGGCCGACGCCATCGCCCAGGCGGGCGGCGACGCCTCCGAGTGGAGGAGCCGCGAGGGCGCGGTCACTGCTGCGGGCCAGGCGGAGGAGTATTCCGCCGACGTTATCGTTGTGGGCGGCGGCGGCGCGGGCCTCGCGGCCGCGGTGGCGGCTGTGGATGCAGGCGCTTCCGTCATCCTCATTGAAAAGACCGCCGCTCTGGGCGGGAACACACTCCTCTCCGGCGGCGTCATGAACGCGGCCGATCCCGAGTGGCAGGCTGAGGCTGCTGCCGACGTGGGCGAGGCCGAGGAACTGGAGTGGTGGATGAACATGGAGGCCGGGAGCTTCCCCGAGGAGTACCGGGAGACCTTCCAGATCCTTCAGGGCCAGATCAGGGAGTATCTGGCGGGGGACCGCTCCTATCTGTTCGACTCCGTGGAGCTCCATATCATCCAGACCTATTACTACGGCGCGCGTACCGGCCTGGACGGCTCCACCATCTATGGCAACTTCGAGCTGGTGAAGAACATGGCTGAGAATGCTCTTCCCACGGTGGAGTGGCTGGCTGAAAAGGGCATCGAGTGGCAGGCGACCGTCAGCGAGCCCGTGGGCGCCATGTGGCGGCGCGGCCATACGCCCACCCTGCCCAAGGGCCGGGAATACGCCATCAAACTGGGCCAGATCATCCTGGACAGCGGCAATTCCTATCAGCTCCAGACCGCGGCAAAATCCCTCATCATTGAGGGCGGCAAGGTCGTGGGCGTCCAGGCGGAGAAGTCCAACGGCACCCCTGTGACCCTGCGGGCCGCCAAGGGCGTCGTTCTGGCCACCGGCGGCTTTGGCAGCAACACCGCCATGGTGCAGCAGTACAACAACTACTGGGAGACCATCCCCGATACCGCCAAGACCACCAATGCCTCCGGTTCCACCGGCGACGGCATCACCATGGGCCTTGAAGCGGGCGCAGGACTTACCGGCATGGGCTATGCCCAGATGATGCCCGTGTCCGACACCAAGACGGGCGACCTCTTCACCGGCCTCATCCCCCGCCTGGCCGCCAACTATGTGTTTGTCAATCAGGAGGGCCGCAGGTTTGTCGACGAGGGCGCGGCCCGCGACACCCTGTCCATCGCGGCCTTTGCCCAGCCGGGCGGCATGTTCTACATGATCGCCGATGCGGACATCGCCGAGGAGGCCAAGTGGCTGACCGATCCCGAGGTGGAGGTGGCCAACGGCCGGGCCTATAAAGCGGATACCCTGGAAGAGCTGGCCGGGCTCATCGGCATCGACCCCGCCGTTCTGACCGAGGAGATGGAAAAATACAACTCCTATGTGGATGCGGGCGCTGACGCCGAGTACGGCAAGTCCTCCTTCAACCAGAAGGTGGATACCGCCCCCTACTACGCCACCCCCCGCGCCCCCGCCATCCATCACACCATGGGCGGCCTGACCATCGACACCGGCGCGCATGTTCTCTCTGAGGACGGCAGCGTGATTGACGGCCTGTTTGCCGCGGGAGAGGTCACGGGCGGCATCCATGCGGGCAACCGCCTGGGCGGCAACGCCATCGCCG
>JAHZEH010000009.1:22403-22619 GCA_019421925.1 Clostridia bacterium | reverse complement strand
TATAGCCCTCGTCCGTATTGGCGAAGCCGGGGGTGGGCTTGGCGTTGATCTCCCAGGAGCCGCCCTCTGTGCGGGCATAGCTGGAGTCCGCCGGAATATTCTCATAGTCCACTGCGTCGATGCACCGGCCCGCCCTGTTGGAGAGCACCACGCTCTCCTGGTAGCTGGAGAGCGCAAAGCCGGCGTGCAGCTCGTCCGGATACTGGTTTGTCACGT
>JAHZEH010000009.1:17109-22393 GCA_019421925.1 Clostridia bacterium | reverse complement strand
CCCCTGGGGAAAAACCCACTCCATGGGCTTGTCCCTGGAGTCCGAGAGGCCGAAGCCGCTCATGTCCACCGTCTGGGAGGTGGGGTTATAGATCTCCACCCAGTCCGGGTAGGCGCCCGAGGCGTCTGAGAGGGTGGTCTTGTTCTGAGGCTGGAACTCATTGATGAGAAGGCCCACGGAACTGGCGTCCATGGAGGCCAGATAGGCCTGCCTGCCCGCTTCATCGTTGCTGAATCCGGGGGTGGGTTCCGTGCAGTCCTCCCACTCCGTGATGTCCGTGGCGTTGCGGGCGATGGAGTGCCCGCTTGTCACATTGGGCAGGGTAAGGGCGTCGGCCACCTGGCCGGAGGTGTTGGAGAGGACGGCGGTGTCGCTGCCGCTCTTGAGCTTGAAGTTTGTATGCAGCTCCCCACTGGGATCGGTGCGGTTCTCATCCGAGCAGTACACCAGCAGGTATCCCCCCCCCTCGATAACCGTGCCCTCGGGAAATACCCACTTGGCAGAGATGGAGGAATCGTCCGACAGTCCCCATCCCGCCAGGCTGACCGCCTCCTCGCCCAGATTGCGCAGTTCAATCCAGTCGTAGAACTCACCCTCGGCGTTGGGGATCACCGAGGGATTGGAGGCCATGACCTCGTTGATAAGGATGGAACTTGAGACAGTCTCCGGGTTCTCCCCCGGGGTGCTCCCCTGGGTGCCGCCCGCGTTCCCGTTGACCAGATATACCACAACGCCCGCTGTAAACAGCACGGCGATTAGAATCACAAGAGCCTTGTTGCGCATGGATTCCCTCCTAGCTAATCAATAAGGGCGCATCGCGCCAGTCTGACCTTTAGTATATCATCAGGGGCCGGGGTTTTCCACAAAACATCCGAGATATTCACAATTTGGAAAGAAATTCCCGGGGCTTCCAAAACAGAACCTCTGGAGGGAGGGCCTCTTCAAAACGGAAAACAAGGGCGTGCCGGCAGGCGGGAACCCGCTTTGCCACCACAGACGCGCCCATCCGTCCGCCCCCCTGAAACCGGCGCGCGGCGGCAACCGTAAAACCGCCTTTGCACGCGCTGCCCGGGCGGAAGCAGAAATATCCCTGAATTATATAAAGAGCGGGTTCCCTGCGCAGGACCCCGCCTGAATAACTCCCTCCTCCCGCGGGAGCGGTGAAAAACTTCCTTAAATAATGCCGCGCGGCAGACAAAATCCGTTTTGCAGCGCCGCCCCCTCTGACAAATAACGTCAAATCCCCCCGCCAGCTTCTCAATGCAAGCGCCCTCCGGACATGATATAATAAGCTATCATCTGGAAAAAGGAGGGGGAAAGTTGGGCCTTCATGTCGTTACGGGCCGTTGCGGCAGCGGCAAGAGCGCCTATCTGCACAGGGCCGCCGCGGGCTGCGCCGGGGAGAGGCGCAGGGCGCTGGTGCTGGTGCCGGACCAGGACACCTTTGAGAATGAGCGCGCCCTCATGGAGCTGACCGGCCGCCCTCTGATGGAGGTGCAGGTTCTGGGGTTTTCCCGCCTGGCCGACCGGGTGCTCCGGAGCGCGGGCGGGGCTGGAAGGCTGTTCCTCTCCCCCGAAGGCCGGCGCATGGCTCTGCGCAGGGCTATTGAGGAGCACAGCCGGGAGCTCTCGCTCTATGGCTCGGTCTCTGCCCGCTCGGGTTTTTCGGGCAAAGTGGGGGACCTCATCTCCGTGTTCAAGCACGGGGGCGTATCCCCCCGGGAGCTGGAGGAGTGCGCCCAGAGGACGGATGACCCCCTTCTGAGGCAGAAGCTCTCGGATATCGCCATCCTCTACGACGCTCTGTCCGGTTTCATGGCGGGCCGCTATATCGACAGCGAGGACGCCCAGGAGCTGCTCATCGCCCGCATGGGGGAGGCCGCCTTCCTGCGGCAAACCGAGGTATTCGTGGATCTGCCCCACTCCTTCCTCTATACCCGCCAGACTTACCGCATCCTCTCCCGCCTCATGGAACTCTGCCCCGCCGTAACGGTGGCCCTGCGCCTGCAGGACGAGGGGGACGAGGACTGGCGCCTCTTCACGGGGGAGGCCCGCACCCTGGCTCTCCTGCGCGGCATGGCAGCGGAGCTGGGTATCCCCTTCACCCATACTCACCTGAGGCGGCCCCAGGATTCCCCCCAGGCCCCCGCCATCGCAGCGGTGGAGCGCTATCTCTACCGCAGGGACCTGCCCCGGAATCTGCCCAGCGAGGGCATCACCCTCTGCCCGGCGCCGGGCAGGCAGGCCGAGGCGGCCGCAGCCATGGCCCATCTGGACAGCCTGCTGGAGCGGGGGACCCCGCCCCAGGATATCTATATAGTTCTGGGGGATCTGGGGGCGTATCTGCCCCTGCTCAGGCCCGCTTTTGCCGCCCGGGGCCTGACCCTCTACGCGGACGAACGGCGCACCCTGGCCAGTCATCCGGTTGTGGAACTGTGCGCCGCCTCTTTGGCGGCCTGCCTGCGCTCATTCCGCGCTGAGGAGGTGCTGCGGGTGGCTAAGACAGGGTACTCCCCCCTCTCCGTCCAGTCCACCGAGGCGCTGGAGGACTATGTCAAGCGCTACGGAATCCGCTTCTCGGCCTTCACCCGCCCCTTTGAGCGGGGCGCCGGTGAGGAGCAGGAGGAGAGGCGGGAGCTCTTCGCCCTGGCCGAGGACGCCCGGTCAAGGCTCATGGAACCCCTCCTCGCCCTCAAAGAAAGTTTGGAGAGCTGCTGCGACGCGAAAAGCTGCTGCGTGGCCCTCTATCAATATCTCGACGCCATTGGCCTGCAGGAACGGCTGTCCCAGGTGTGCGCCAGCCTTCGGGCCAGGGGCAGGCAGGACGGGGCGGCAGAAAACGCCCAGATTTGGAACGCCCTCATGGCCCTGCTGGACCAGATCGCCCTGCTGATGGAGGGGCCCATGCGGCCCGACCGCTTCGCCGCTGTGCTGGAGGAGGGCTGCGCCGCCACCACGGTAGGCGTTATCCCGGCGGGCGGGGCTCAGATCGGAGTGGGCGACGTGCAGCGGGCCAGCAGCCGCTCCATACGCCACCTGCTGATGCTGGGCTGCATTGAGGGGGCCATCCCCTGTTCCGTTCAGGAGGACGGCGTCATGGACGACGGGGATGTCTCCAAGCTGGACGCCATGGGGCTTTCCCTTTTTGCCTCCTCCGTCCAGCGTGGGGTCCATGAGCGCCACATCGCCTACGCCTGCCTCTCCCGGCCCGGGCAGAGCCTCTTTGTCTCCTGGCCCGAGTGCGACAGCGCGGGCAGGGCCCTGCCCCCCTCCAGCCTGGCCGAACGACTCTGCGTCCTCTTCCCGGACGCCGTCGCCCCGCCGCGGCCTGCGGGGACGGCGGAGGCCGGAAACGAGGCCGAGGGCTTCTCCGCCCTGCTCCACGCCCTTCGCCGCTTCTCGGACTGCGGACAGCGGGAGGAGGGCATGGAGGGGGCCTACGCCTACTACAGCCGCCATCCCCTGTATGCATCCCGCCTGCGCCAGGCCGAGAGCCGCCTTTTCGGGGAGCGGCCCGTGGAGCCGGGCGATGTGCGCCCCCTCTACGGACTGCCCGGCTCCCTCTCCGTCACCCGACTGGAGCGGTTCAACCGCTGTCCCTTCCAGCACTTCATCCGCCACGGCCTGCGGCCCGATGAATTCCATCCCTATGAGGAGGGGCCCGCAGACGAGGGCAGCTTTTACCACGAGGCCTTCCGGGCGTTCTGCGAGAAGGTATGGGCCGAGGGCATGCCCTGGGAGGAGCTGGACGAGAAAACCGCCCGGCAGTGGCTGGACGGGATTCTGGAGGACATGTGGCTCAGCCACAACGGCGGCCTGCTTCTGGACGGGGCCCGAAACAGGGCCACCGCCGAGCGTATGCAGCGTACCGCCCGCCGCACCCTCTCGGCCATGATCGCCCAGATCCAGGCAGGGGGCTTCCGGCCCGCCTTCGCCGAGGCGGTCATGGGTCAGGGGGGCGTGCTCCCCCCTCTGC
Organism: Clostridia bacterium; assembly: GCA_019421925.1. Taxonomy (GTDB): domain Bacteria; phylum Bacillota; class Clostridia; order Christensenellales; family CALWSW01; genus JAHZEH01. The sequence continues at coordinate 18,417 of JAHZEH010000009.1, read as the reverse complement.
AGCTCCAGTTGGCGGATGGCCGCAAGATCTCCCTCTCGGGCGTGGCCGACCGCGTGGACCTGTGGACGGGGGAGTCGGCGACCTATGACGCCGGGCTGCAGCTGCAGCTCCCCCTCTATCTTAAAGCGGCGGCCCAGTACTTTGGGGAGCCCGCCGGCATGTTCTATCTGCACGTGTGCGACCCCGTGGAGGACGGGAGCGGGGAGTCCCCGGAGGATGGGGACGGAGCCCCGAAGGAGTACCGCCTGCGCGGCCTGCTCCTGGGAGACGAGGCCGTAGTCCGCGCCATGGACGGAATCTCCACGAAGCACTCCCCCTTCGTGCCCGTGCAATTTACCGCCTCAGGCGTTTCCGGTAGCGCCCTGCTCCCCCCCGGCCGTATGGACTACCTGCTGCGCCGCGCCCATGAGGTGGCCCAAAGGAGCGCCCAGCGGATCTGGGAGGGGGAGGCCGCCCCTCTGCCCAGCCGCATAGGGACCAACACGGCCTGCGACTACTGTGACTACGCCCCCATCTGCCGGTTTGAGCCCCGGCGGGGCGGGGTTTTTCGGGAGATTGCCAAAATGGACGAAGCGGAATTCTTTAAGGAGGAAACCTGATGAACGATATGGATGGGAGCGGTAAAAGCTTCTTTAAAAAGACCGTGGGTATTGTGACCTACTCCATCCTGCTCTTTGCCGCGGTGCTCAACATCGGCGCCGTATTCCAGGCCGTTATCTTCGTGCTCGCATTGCTCTCCCCCCTCTTCACAGGACTGGTCATCGCCTTCATCCTCAACATCCTGCTGCGGGTTCTGGAGAACAAGCTCTTCGCCCCTCTGAACCGCTACGCCGTCTGGCGCAAAATCCGGCGGGCGGTCTGCGTGGTCCTGTGCTATGTGCTGGTGATCCTGCTGATCGTGCTGCTGGTGCAGTTCGTGGTGCCTGAGTTTGTTCAGAACCTCACCGCCCTGGGGGAGGCCCTGCCCGATTACCTCGACACTGCCGAGGGCTGGATCACCGAGATGAGCGACCGGTTCAATCTCAACCTCTCGGGCACCTTCCTGGAGGATCTGGAGCTGGATTGGGATTCCTTTACCAGCAAGCTGGGCAATTGGCTCTCCACTCTCTTCCCCCAGGTTCTGGAGCTCACCAAATCCATCACCAACGGGGTCATCAGCTTTGTGGTGGCGCTTGTGCTGTCCGTATACATGCTGCTCAACAAGGAGAAGCTCATCCGCCAGATGCGCAAGTTCTGCTACGCCTATTTCAAAAGGCCCAGGGCGGACCGGATGTGCGAGGTGGGTTCCACCGCCAACCACATCTTCCA
>JAHZEH010000009.1:6073-17099 GCA_019421925.1 Clostridia bacterium | reverse complement strand
TTATCTTCGGCTCCCTCTGTTTTGCCGGCATGATGATCTTCGGCTTCTCCTATCCCCTGCTCATCAGCGTGGTCATGGGTGTTATGGCTCTGATCCCCATCGTCGGCGCTTTCGCCGGGGCCATATTCGCCGCCTTCATCATCCTCATGCAGCAGGGTCTCGGCCGGGCCCTGTGGTTCATCATCTTTATCACCGCCCTCCAGCAGGTCGAGGGCAACCTGATTTATCCCAGGGTGGTTGGAAAGTCCGTGGGCCTGCCCGGCATGTGGGTGCTGCTGGTCATCACCGTGGGCGGCAGCATCGCCGGCCTGCCCGGTATGGTGCTGGGCGTACCCGTGGCCTCCCTGCTCTACGCCCTCTGCTCCAAGGACGTCAACGCCCGCCTGCGCAAGAAGGGCATCGTCATTAAAACCCCCGCCGGGGAGACGGGGCCGGTGCAGACGCCGCCCGACACACCCCCCGGCGGGGACCAAACCGCCCAATAGACGGGCTGGAAACAGCCGCCCAAGGCGCACCCGGCTTCGGCCGCGGGGGTCAGGGCCGCCGCGACGGGATGCTGCCCGCATCCCCCTCCGCCTGCCTCCCAAGCCGGCATGCATCCATCCAATACGGTGCGCCCGGCCCGGTCAGCCCGATGGATTATACATCTCCCGGCCCTCCACCCCCAAATATCTTCGGCTTCCGGAGGAGGGCCGTCCCCCGTGAAAGCGCCGGCGCGCTTTTGCGGCACACCATCCGAAAGGAGTCCCCTATGCCCCGTTGGAATGAGGAACAGGCCCTGGCCATCGCCGCCCGCCAGGGGAATTGCCTGGTGGCCGCAGGCGCGGGCAGCGGAAAAACCGCTGTGCTTACCGAGCGCATCGCGCAGCTCGTGCTGGAAGGCGTACCCCTGCGGTCCATGCTGGTCGTAACCTTCACCAACGCGGCCGCCGCCGAGATGAGAAAGCGCGTCCAATCCCGCCTCGTCGAATTGGGCGGGGACGGGAACCTCTCAGAAGCGGCCCGGATGAACGCCCAGGCCGGGGAGCAGTCCCTGGATTCGGCCTGCATCTCCACCCTGCACGCCTTCTGCGGGCAGGTGCTCCGCCGCCATTTCCACGCGGTGGGGCTGGATCCCGCCTTCCGCACGGCGGATGATTTCGAGGCGGGCACCCTGCGCCACAAAGCCGTGGAACAGGTGCTGGACGCGGCCTATGAGCAGGGCGGGGAGGACTTCGCCGCCCTGCTGGACGGCTTCGGCGGGCGGAGGGGAAACGCCCTGTCCGCCCTCATCCTCCGGGTCTATGATTTCGCCATGTCCCAGGTGGACCCCTGGGGCTGGCTGGACAGCTCCCTCGCCCGTTACTCCCTGGACGGGGAGGCTCTGGCGGGGAGTCCCGCCGCTCAGGCTGTACGGAACAGGTGGGCGGAGCTGTGTTCCGAGGCCGCCGGACGCCTGCGGGACGCCCGGGCCCTGGTCCCCGACCACCCCGACTACCTGAAGCTCAGCGCCCTGCTGGACGGGGAGGCCATGCGCCTGCGGGGCCTCTCCCGGGCCCTCTCGGGGAACGCTTGCGGCGCCCTGAACGACCTCGCCGATTTCTCTTTTGACCGCATGACGCTGCCCAGGGCCAAGGAGGGCCGCCCTCCCATCGACGGGGAAGAGGTCAAGGCCCTACGGGACGGAGCCAAGGCCCTGCTCAAAAAGGAGCGCCGCCAGGCGGCGGCACGACTGTGCGACGGGAATGTGCAGGCCGGGCTTCTCGCCGTGGCCCGCCCCCAGGCGGCGCGCCTGTGCGCCCTGGTTCGGGAATTCGCGCAGGAATATGCCGCCCTCAAGCGGGAAAAGAACGTCATCGACTTCTCCGACATGGAGCACGGGGCTTTGGCCGCCCTCTCCCAGGAGGACATCGCCGCCGAATACCGGGAGCGGTTTCAATACCTCTTTGTGGACGAGTATCAGGACAGCAGCCGCATCCAGGAGGCCCTCCTCTCCCTTTTTGCCAAAGGCAACCTCTTCTGCGTCGGGGATGTCAAGCAGAGCATTTACCGTTTCCGGGCCGCCGAGCCCGCCCTCTTCCTGGAGCGCTCCCGTGCCGCTGAGGAGGGCAGGGGGGTCCTCATCCCCCTGAACCGCAACTACCGCAGCGCCCCCAATGTCCTGCGCTGCGTCAACGACCTGTTCTCCTTTGTCATGCGGGAGGGTCTGGTCTACGACAGCTCCCAGGCCCTGCGCCCCGGCCGCCCCGAGGCGGAGGAGATTGTCCCTGTGCGGGTGGAAATCCTCTCCGGCCAGGGAGCGGAGGATGCGGAAGAGCCCCTCTCCGACGCGGAGTGGGAGGCCCGCGCCGCCGCCCGTATGATCCGGGAGCGCATGGATAAGCCCCTCGTGGCGGCAGGCGGGCCGCGCATGCCCCGTTACAGTGATTTCGCCCTGCTTCTGCGCTCCCCCGGAGCCAGCGCCGAGACCTTCTGCCGGGTGTTTGCCCAGGAGGGCATTCCCGCCTATGCCGAGCTGACAGGGGGATACTTCGACGCCGTGGAGGTGCAGGTGTTCCTCTGCCTGCTCCGCCTGGTGGACAACTCCAGAAACGACATCGCCCTGCTGGCCGTGCTGCGCGCCGGCATCGGCGACTTTTCAGACAGGGATATCTCCGCCCTGCGCGCCGCCCGTCCCCAGGGTTCGATAGGGGCCGCCCTGCGCTTCGCCGCCTCGGATGAGGCCCATCTGCTCCCCCCCGCTCTGCGCTCCAAAGCCGCCTCTTTCCTCTCCTTCCTGGAGGAGGCCAAAGGCGAGGCCGCCCTCTCCCCCCTCTCCCGTTTTCTGGAGTGGCTTCTCGCCCGTACGGGCTATGGCCAGTCCGTCCTCGCCCTGCCCGGCGGGAACCAGCGCGCCGCCAACCTGGCCGTGCTCCTGGAGCGGGCCCGCGCCTATGAGGAGAACTCCGCCAGGGGGCTGTCCGGCTTCCTGAACTTTCTGGAGGACGTGCGGGCCATCGGCAAGGACATGGGGGAGGGCCGCCTCACAGGGGAGGGCAACTGCGTGCGCGTCATGTCCATCCACCGCTCCAAAGGGCTGGAGTACCCGGTGGTGCTGCTGTGCGGCCTGGGACGGAATTTCAACCGGCAGGACGAGCGGGCCTCCGTCGTCCTCCATAGCGCCCAGGGCCTGTGCCTGCGCACCTATGACCCCGCCCGGCGGGCCGTCCAGGACAATCTGCTCCGGGCCGCCGCCGCCCAGGCCGTCTCCCGGGAATCGGAGCAGGAGGAGCTGCGCATCCTCTACGTGGCCATGACCCGGGCGCGTGAGGAGCTGTATCTTCTGGGGACGGTCAACCACCCCGGCAAACGGGCGGCCGCCTGGGACGGGAATGCCCGGCCCGTCTGCATGATGGACTGGGTGATGTCCTGCCTGCTCCGCTATGAGGAGGCGGACGTTTTCTGCCGGGATATCGGCTATTACCGCCGGGGGCCTTTCGCGGAGCACACCGGGCTTTGGCAGGTCTCCCTGCTTTCCCAGGCCGGGCTGGGCGCGCCCCAAACTGAAACCGCCCACCGGGAGGAATTCCTCCGCTGGCGGCAGGAGGCCCTTCTCGCCCCCTGCGAAACTTTTGCCGCCCAGGTGGCCCAGCGTCCTCTGCCCGCCCCCCTGCCCGCCAAAGTGGCGGCCTCCGCCCTGGGCGCCGGCGGGGAGGAGGCGCTCCAGCTCCCCCGCTTCCTCCAGTCCTCCGGCCTGACCGCCGCCGACCGGGGCAGCGCCAACCATGCCGCTCTCGAGCAGCTCGACCTGACCCGCCCCCTGGACCGGGCAGATATCCACGCCCAGCTCGCCGCCCTGGTGGAGGCCGAGCGTCTCCCCCCCCTCCTGGCCAAGGCCGTGGACGTCCCCGCCCTGGCCCGCTTCTTCGCCTCCCCCCTGGGGGAGCGCATGCGCGCAGCCCCGAGACTGGAGCGGGAGCTGCCCTTCACCATGCAGGCAGACGCCTACTCCCTCCTGGGGGAGGGCGAGGGCCAGCTCGTCACTGTCCAGGGCGTGGTCGACGCCTGTTTCCAGGAGGGGGACTCCTGGGTGCTCCTGGACTACAAGACCGACCGCATCCTCCCCGAGGGCGAGCAGGCCACCGCCGCCCGCCATCTCCCCCAGCTCTCCCTCTACGCGCGGGCCGTAACCCAGGCCCTTGGCCCCGTCAGGGAGGCCTATATTGTCCTGCTCAGGACGGGAAGCGCCGTGAGGCTGATCTAGGGTACCTGGGGACACTTTGAGGAACAGGAAAAGGACGGATCATTCCGTCCTTTTCCTTTTCCCCGGCCCATGCGGAAGCATCCCGGGAGTCCCTGGGGACTCCTGCCTTTCTCAGGCGTAGAGAATCTGCCTTTTGACATAGTTTAGGAACATTTCCATATTCTCTGTCAGGACCTTGTTCTTTTTCTTCACAAAATAGATATCCCAGGTGAATTTTTCATCCGGGAACTGATAGTAGCGCAGAACCGGATCATCGGTGCGGATGGTATGCTTGGGAACCACAAACAGAAGGTTATGGTACTGGGCGATCTCCTTAAGGGAGTTAAAGTCGCCGGATGAAATCTCAATCCTGGGCTCAAAGCCCGCATTGCGGCAGGCGGCGTCAAAATGGTGCCGGATGTGGAACTGGGTGTTGAACATGGCGTATCTCTGCTCTCTCAAATCCGCCATCTGGATGGAATCTTTCCCGTATAATTCGTGCGTCCGGGGAATACACAGATAGACGGGCTCCTTCAAGAGCAGTTCCGTCGAAAAACGGTCCCCGTCCATCACGCCGGTTGTGATGCAAAAATCGAACTCATCTTTTTTCAAAAGAGTCTCGAGGTAGAAATCAGTATGATCCGCGTATTCAATCTGCACATAGGGGTGGGCTTTTTCAAATCCGCTGATCAGCCAATAGGGCAGCGCCGAGATGATGCCAAACGCCATTCCCAGGTGGATCACCTCCCGGGAGGCGTCCTGCACCTGAAGGATATGGGAGCAGATAAAATTTTTCTTCTCCAGGATCACCTGGCATTCCTTCAATAGATATGCCCCGTATTGCGTGGGAGTGACGCCGTTCATATCCCGGTTGAGGAGTTTACACCCCAGTTCGGCCTCCAGCTCCCGTACCATTTTGGAGATCCCCTGCTGGGAGAGATGGTACGCAGCCGAGGCCTTGTTGATGCTCCCAAATTCGCATACCGCTGCAAACAGCTCCATTTGCCGGAATGTCATAATATCCCCTCCCGCCAAGCATAAATCCATTCAAAGATTACAACTTTTTTGTTTTAACCTTACAAGATTATCTCTTCTTTTGCAAGTTAAAATTTTAATTTATACTAAAAGGGCAATACAGGTCGAATGTATCGCAATAAGGCACGAAAGAAAAGGAGAAGAACCATGCTGAACAAATACTATCCCCATCTCGCAAGCCCTATTACGATCAACGGAGTCACCTTCAAAAACAGAATTTTCGGCGCTCCCATGTCCAATCCGGAGTTGGATCCAGATTGCCATATGCGCAAAGAGGACATGGCTTTCCATGAGAACCGCGCCCGCGGCGGGCTGGCAAGCGTGGCCATCGGCCTGGGCATCGTCGACGCCCTCGGCCGGTCGCACACAAAGGAGGTCACGCTCTACGACGTCATGTCCCTGCCCTCTCTCAAAGAGATGTCCAACGCCATGCACCGGCACAACTGCAACGCCGTTATGGAGCTGGCCCATGGCGGCAGGTTTGCCAATGCCCGCAGCCACGCATCCGGCGAGCAGTTTGCGCTCGGCCCCAACGATGAGGTGAGCGCATCCGGCATCAGGGTGCGCAGCATGACCGAAGAGGACATTGAGCGGGTCGCTGACTGCTTTGGAAACGCCGCGAAACTGGTCAAAGAGGCCGGTTTTGACATGGTGCTCATCCACGGCGGCCACGGCTGGCTGCTCGGTCAGTTCATGTCCCCCACCATGAACCGCAGGACGGACCGGTGGGGCGGGAGCCTGGAGAACCGCATGCGCTTCCCTCTGCTGGTCATCGATAAGGTCCGCAAGGCCGTCGGCCCCAACTTCCCCATCGAGTACCGTATGAGCGGCGCCGAGTTCATCGAGGGCGGCTTTGGCATCGAAGAGGGCATCGAGATGGCAAAGGTTCTGGACGGGAAAGTGGATATCCTCCATGTCTCCGCCGGCGTGCATGAGGACGCCGACGTCTTTACCATCACCCACCCCTCCATGTTCCTGGAGCATGGCTGCAATGTATTCCTGGCCGCGGAGATCAAAAAGCATGTCAAGACCCCCGTCGCCACCCTGGGCGGCCTGAACGATCCGGACATGATGGAGGAGATCATCGCCAGCGGAAAGGCGGATATTGTGGAGATCGCCCGTCAGTCCCTGGCCGACCCCTTCTTCCCCGAGAAAGCGTTCTCCGGCAGGAAGGACGACATCACCAAGTGCTGCCGCTGCTACACCTGCTTCTTCAACTACCTGACCAACCGGACCTATTGCTGCGCCTTCAACCCTGTCATCGGCAACGAGCTGGAGCATAAATACGGCTTCCCGGCCACGACGCCCCAGAAGGTGGTCGTCGTGGGCGGCGGTCCCGGCGGCATGGAAGCAGCTATCACAGCCGCCGGACGCGGCCACTCCGTCTCCCTCTATGAGAAGGGCGGCCGCCTGGGCGGTCAGCTCCTGTCCGAGGAGTTCATCCCCTTCAAGCAGGATATGTTCAACTTCGCGAAGGTTCTGGCCAAGCGCGTTGAAAAGGCGGGCGTTGAGATTCACCTGAATACGGAGCTGACCGCCGAGCAGGCTGCCGCTCTGAATGCGGACGCCATCATCGTCGCCACCGGCGCAAAGCCCATCGTCCCGGCCATCCCCGGTATCGACAACAAGATCGTCGCCACTTTGGACGCCCTCCACCAGACGCCTCCCGCCCTGGGCCAGAAGGTTGCGATTCTGGGCGGCGGCCTCGTGGGCAGCGAGTGCGCCATCTATCTCGACGGGCTCGGCAAAGACGTCACCATCGTGGAGATGAAGGACGACTGGGGCGGAGACGCGTATTTCATGCACAAGACCGCCATGGACATCTATCTGCGCGACAGCAAGGTCAAAATCCTGGTGAGCGCCAAGGCCAAGGCCATCACCGATCAGGGGATTCTCTGCGATACTCCCGATGGGGAGATCCTCGTGGAGGCTGATTCCGTGCTGCTCGCCGCCGGTATGAAAGCCGACCGCGCCACCGCTGAGAGCTTCTACAACGCCGCCCCCAGGGTCTATGAGACCGGCGACTGCATCAAGGCCGGCCGCGTTGTCGACGCCGTCACCAACGGCTACTACCGCGCTCTGGATATTTAAGAGGCCGGGGTGTTTTCGGGGAAGCTTTTAAAAAAGTTTCCCCGGGCCCCCTCCAAACTTTTATGGCAAACAAAAAGGACGGATGATTCCGTCCTCTTTGTTTGCCTGGGTTTGTCCATATAGAGCCCCTGAAGCATGAAAGCGCCGGAAATATCCGGCGCTTTAGACTGTCGAAAAATTCCGGGATTGTCAAGGGGCGTACCCCTTGACTTAAATCCGGCTCTGACGGCATGTGCGTCAGAACGGATGAAAACCTTAGGTTTTCGTTCTTTGCTGGTTTTGCCGCCCGGCGAAGCGAAGCGGAGCAGGCAAAACCCGTAACCTCAAAAAAGTCCGAATGGACTTTTTTGACAAGCTCAAGCGCCGGAAATATCCGGCGCCTTTTTTATTCCGGGGCGTTACAGTTCCCGGATGGGGACGCCCTTCCTCCGGGCATATTCCAGAGTGTTGCGGGTACCCCCGGGGCCGCCGTCATACAGGGCGATGACCAGGCTGGAGTTGTCCACCAGAAATTGGTTGCGCTCCTGAAAGACGCCCCGGTGGTAAACAGGGGAGATTACCTTGACCCGACGCGCCTTATGCATGGCCCAATAACGCAGGGTATGCCAGGGCTCGGGATTCCTCTCTCCAAAGCCGGGATAGGGGAGGGCGCAGACCAAGTAAATCGGCCGCCACCGCTGGAGCTCCACCACCAGCTCCGCCGCCCACAGATCCACTCCAGGGGCCATGCCGCTGAGGAAAGTGTCATACCCCTTCTCCATCGCCCAGACGATTTCCCGCCGCAGAGCGTCCTTGACCTCCCTCTCAGTGCGCCCGAGCTTCTCCGGCCGGTGTCCGGTAAAGCAGCAGGCCGTCTCCCGATTCAAAGAAAACCCGTCCCTCCCCGTCACAGCTCCACCTCCTGCGCCTCCTGATATAACCGGCTTCCCATATTTTGCAGGGCAAAATCAATGCACTGGTTGATGAACTCATTGCGGCTCAAACCGAACCGCTGGGCAAGGAGGTCGATCTGCCGGATTTTCTCCGAGTCCAACCGGATAGTAACAGCATCCTTTTTATATTGCTTTGGAATAAACCCTGGCATTTCCTCACCTCTGCTACCAGTGTAATCGGATTGCGTCCCCTAATATAGATTCTTTTTATGGCAGCAAAAATGAACACAAAAATGAATACATCCCTCTGACTGAAATACCTTTTACAAAAAAACGGAGAAAAGGAAGAAAAACCGGGCAATAATATGCTATAATATTGAAGCTATTGAAAAATCAGCCCCAATGGGGAGTGCAGAGGCCTCGCCTCCCCGAAATCCCCAGGGATGATTAAGGGGCCGCCGCCCCTTGCTCTTCAATCCGGCTCCGGCGGCCTGTGCGCCGGAACGGATAGAATCCGCAGGATTTTGTTCTTCTCAGACCTCCCCTCCCGAAAAATCTCCGATTTTTAGGGGAGGTCTGCATCCTCGAAAAAGCGCGGGAGCACTTTTTCGACACATACGAGGTACTATCATGGATTACAAACTTGCTATCGCGGAGGCTCTCTCCCCCGCCGCAGGCATGCCCGCCGGGGAGCTGGCCGCAATGCTGGAAACGCCCCCCAATCCCGCCATGGGCAACTTCGCCCTGCCCTGCTTCAAGCTGGCCAAGGTTCTGCGCAAAGCGCCCCCCGCCATCGCAGCCGGGCTGGCCCAGGGGGAGTTCCCCTCCTGGGTGTCCAAAGTGGAGGTGCAGGGGGGATATCTCAACTTTTTCCTGGATGGAGGCCAGTTCGCCAGGGAGACCCTCTCCGCCGTGCTGGAGCAGGGCGAACGCTTTGGCTCCGGCCAGGAGGGCGCAGGTAAAACCATCTGCATCGACTACTCCTCCATCAACATCGCCAAGCCCTTCCACATCGGCCATCTGAGCACCACTGTGCTGGGCCACGCCCTCTACAGCATCTACAGCTTCCTGGGCTACCGCTGCGTGGGCATCAACCACCTGGGGGACTGGGGCACCCAGTTCGGCAAGCTCATCGTCGCCTTCAAGAAGTGGGGGGACAGGGAGGAGATCGAGCGGGGCGGCGTAAACGCCATGCTCCAGATCTACGTCAGGTTCCACGACGAGGCGGAGAAGGACCCCGCTCTGGACGAGGAGGCCCGCCGCTGGTTCAAAAAGATCGAGGACGGGGACGAGGAGGCCCTCTCCCTCTTCCATTGGTTCAAGGACCTGACCCTCAAAGAGGTGGACCGGGTGTATCAGCTTCTGGGCATCACCTTTGATTCCTACGCGGGCGAGTCCTTCTACAACGACAAGATGGGCCGGGTGATCTCCGAGCTGCGGGACAAGGGTCTGCTCACCGTGGACAACGGGGCCTCCGTGGTCCAGTTCCCGGAGGAGGAGCATATGCCCCCCTGCCTGCTGCTCAAGGCCGACGGCGCCACCCTCTACGCCACCCGCGATATCGCCGCCGCCCTGTACCGCAAGGACACCTATGATTTCGACAAGTGCCTCTATGTCGTGGCCTACCAGCAGAACCTCCATTTCCGCCAGTGGTTCAAGGTGGTGGAGATGATGGGCTATGAGTGGAGCAAGGACCTGGTTCACGTGGCCTTTGGCATGGTCTCCATGGAGGACGGCACCCTCTCCACCCGCAAGGGCCGCGTCATCTTCCTGGAGGACATCCTGAACAAATCCATTGAGAAAACCAGGGATATCATGCGGGAAAAGAGCCCCGGGCTGGCCAATCTCGACGAGGTGGCCAAGGATGTGGGCGTGGGGGCCATCGTCTTTGGCGCCCTCTCCGCCAGCCGCATCAAGGATATCACCTTCAGTTGGGACAGAGCTCTGAACTTCGACGGCGAGACGGGGCCCTACTGCCAGTATACCCACGCCCGCTGCTGCTCCGTGCTGCGCAAGGCGGGGGAGGTCCCCGGCGAAGTCGACTTTGCCCAGCTGTGCGACCCGGAGGCGCAGGAGGTCGTCCGGCTGCTCTCCGAGTTCCCCGGCGTCGTCCGGGCTGCAGCGGAGAAATACGAGCCCTTCATGATCACCCGCCACACCGTTGACCTCTGCCGGGCCTATAACAAGTTCTACTTTGAGCGCCGCATCCTGGGGGAAGAGCCCGCCGTCATGGCGGCCCGCCTGGCCCTGACAAAGTGCGCCGCCACCGTCATCCGCTCCGGCCTGGCCCTCATCGGCCTCAAGGCCCCGGAGCAGATGTAATAACATCGCTGTGATCCGCCTCCCCATGGGGGCGGCACAAATATAAACAGGAGGAACACCGAACCATGCTCGATATCAAGCGCATCCGCAACAACCCGGAAGAACTCAAAGCCGCGCTCATCAAGCGCAACAAGACGGACATCGACGTCGACGCTCTGCTTGCGCTCGATGAGGCCCGCCGTGCGGCCATGGCCGAAGTGGAGACACTCAAGGCCCGCCGCAACGCCGACTCCGCCCAAGTCCCCAAACTGAAAAAGCAGGGTGAGGATGTCTCCGCCCTGCTGTCCGAGATGAAGGAGCTCGCAGGCAGAATCTCTGAGCTCGATGCCGCCGCCGCCCAGAAGGAAGCGGAGATGACGGAGATGCTCTATGCCATCCCCAACATCCCCCACGAGTCCGTGACTGCCGGCCTGGACGATTCGGAGAACCTGGAGATGCGCCGCTGGAGCGAGCCCACCCAGTTCGCCTTCGAGCCCAAGCCCCACTGGGACATCGGCACCGACCT
>JAHZEH010000009.1:0-6063 GCA_019421925.1 Clostridia bacterium | reverse complement strand
CTGAACATTTTGGACTTTGAGACGGGCGCCAAGGTCACCGGCGCGCGTTTCACCTTCTACCGGGGCCTCGGCGCCCGTCTGGAGCGGTCCATCATCAACTTCTTCCTGGACACCCATACCGCTCTCTCCGGCTACACCGAGGTGTTCCCCCCCTTCATGGCCAATACGGCCTCCATGAAGGGCACGGGCCAGCTCCCCAAGTTCGCCGAGGACATGTACCACGTGGAGGGCACGGACTTCTACATGATCCCCACCGCCGAGGTGCCCGTCACCAACATGTACCGCGAACAGATCCTCGACGGCAGCCAGCTCCCCATCAAGCACTGCGCCTATTCGGCCTGCTTCCGGGGCGAGGCCGGTTCCGCCGGGCGCGATACCCGCGGCCTCATCCGCCAGCACCAGTTCAACAAGGTGGAGCTGGTCAAGTTCAGCCTGCCCGAGAACTCCTATGAGGAGCTGGAGAGCCTGACCAACAATGCCGAGCTCGTTTTGCAGAAGCTGGGCCTGCCCTACCGGGTGGTGCAGCTCTGCGCCGGCGACCTGGGCTTCAGCTCGGCCAAGACCTATGACATCGAGGTCTGGATGCCCAGCTACGGCCGCTACGTGGAGATCAGCTCCTGCTCCAACTTCGAGGATTTCCAGGCCCGCCGGGCGGGGATCCGCTTCCGCCGCGGCCCCAAGGACAAGCCTGAGCTGGTCCACACCCTCAACGGCTCCGGCGTGGCAATCGGCCGCACCGTGGCCGCCATTCTGGAGAACTTCCAGCAGGAGGACGGTTCGGTCAAGGTGCCTGAGGTTCTCGTCCCCTACATGGGCGGCGTGGAGGTCATCCGCTGAATTCCCCAATAAAACGATCTGAAGCGCCCGGACACATGTCCGGGCGCTTTTTCCGCAAATCAAAGCATCTTGACGCTTTTCCTACAATCTTCGCCGCACGTCTTGCAATTGTGTCAGAAATGTGTAACAATAACAATACGTTATCATGCACATAAATTTCATACGCCGCCTCGATTTTGCCGCGTCTAAAGGTTCTCCCCACGAACGGCAAAACAGGATGCCGGTCCACACCGGAACATCCAACGGGTTCTGCGGGAAACCGCCGGGCCTTCCACTTTGAAAAGAGGACTCGCAACTTTGGGAAAAGCCGTCTGTTCCTCATGTCACAGACGGCTTTTTCAGTGCTCCCCGGCGGAAAGGATGGCCTATGATCCCTTCAACCCCTCCCCGCACGATGCTGCTGCCCGGCGTTCCCAACTGCCGGGATCTGGGCGGCTGGAAAACCGCGGACGGCCTCACTGTCCGCTTCGGCCGCGTCTACCGTTCCAGCCAGCTCTGCGGCGCCCAGGAATCCGCCCTTGCCGCACTGCGCAGCCTGGGCCTCCATACAGTCTATGATCTGCGCGGGCCCCATGAGGTGGAGAAATACCCGGACCCCGCCCTGGAGGGCGTGCTCATTCTCCCCCTGCTCCCCCCGGACCATCCCACCCCCGCCGGGCGGGGCATGCTGCGGGCGGGTGAAATCCGGGGCCGGGGCAAGCCGGGCGAGGGGGTGCTCGCCCTCTACCGCAGCTATCCTCAGGAATTTGCCCCCGCCTTCTCCCGTATTCTCCGCGATCTCGCGGCGGGGCGGGGACCCGTCCTTTTCCACTGCCGCAATGGCAAAGACCGGGCTGGCGTGCTCTCAGCCACCCTTCTGCGGGCGCTGGGAGTGAGGGAGGAGGACATCCTCACCGACTACCTGAACACAAACGTCAGCTATGCCTGCAAAAATGAGGAGGATTACGCGCGCATCGGCCAGGGTATGGACGAGGAGGAGCTGGCTATCCTGCGCTCCTTCTTTGAGGCCCGGCCCGAATACCTTGCAGCCTATTGGAAAGCGGTGGAGACGCTCTCCGGCTCCTTCGAGGGCTATCTCGCCGGTCCCCTTGGCCTGGATGGAGAGACGCTCGGCGCACTGCGCAGCCATCTGCTGGAATAATACCCCGCCGTCCGCTTTGACCAGTCGTTACAGGGAGGTTTACTCAATATGCCCATCACCTCGGAAAAGGGGAGAAAAAGGCTCTGGTATCTGCTGGCTTTTTTCTTCTTCTCCTTCTTCCTCTCCTTTATGGTGGGGCGCTACCCCATCGAGCCCCTTACTCTCGTCAAAATCCTGCTCTCCAAAGTCTTTCCCATCGCCGTGGACTGGCCTGCTGAGATGGAGACCGTGGTTTTCCTCATCCGCCTGCCCCGGGTCATTGCCGCCGTCCTGGTGGGCGGGGCCCTCTCCGTGGCGGGCAGCGTGTACCAGGGCCTCTTCCAGAACCCCATGGTCTCACCCGACGTGCTGGGCGCCTCCGCGGGCGCGGGCTTTGGAGCGGCCCTGGGTATCATGATTGGTCTGGGCTATACCGGCATCTCCGTTTTTTCCTTTGCCCTCGGCCTGGCCGCAGTCCTGCTGGCCTATCTGGCAAGCACCCGTACCCGGGGCAATCCCACGATGGGCATGGTCCTGGCCGGTATCATGATCGGCTCCCTCTTTAATTCAGGCACCTCCCTGCTCAAGCTGGTGGCAGACACGGAGGAACAGCTCCCCGCCATCACCTACTGGCTTATGGGCAGTCTCGCCTCCGTCCGCATGCGGGACCTGGCTTTCGCCGCTCCCCCCATCCTCCTGGGGACCCTGGCCCTCTTCCTGATGCGCTGGAAGATCAACGTGCTCACCCTGGGGGAGGAGGAGGCCCAGACCATGGGCGTCAACACAAAGGTTTACCGGCTGGTGGTGGTAGTCTGCGCCACGCTTGTCACAGCGGCCAGCGTCTCCATCTCCGGCATGATCGGCTGGGTGGGTCTGGTGATTCCCCATATTGCCCGAAAAATCGTGGGCTTTGACTACAGCGTGCTGCTCCCGGGCTCCATGCTGCTGGGCGGGAGCTTCCTGCGCCCGGTGGACAACCTGGCCCGGGTCATGGCCACCTCCGAGGTGCCCATCGGTATCCTGACCTCCTTCGTGGGCGCCCCCTTCTTCCTCTGGCTGGTACTCCGCAAAAAGGAGGGCGCATAGCATGGGCATTCAAGTCAAAGATCTGCACTTCTCCTACGGCTCCCATGAGGTGCTCAAGGGGCTCTCCTTCTCCCTTCAGCCCGGCCGGGTGGCCTGCCTGTTGGGAAAAAACGGAGCGGGCAAGAGCACCCTCTTCCGCTGTTTGCTCGGCCTCTCCTCCCGTTACCGCGGGGAGATCTCCCTGGGGGGCCGGCCCATCCGGAACCTGAGCCGTACGGAGTTCGCCAAAAAGATCGCCTATATCCCTCAGTCCGGCGCGCCAACCTTCAACTTCACCGTCATGCAGGTGGTGCTCATGGGCCGGGCCGTCCATATCTCCGCCTTCTCCACCCCCAAACCCGAGGACGAGCGGGCCGCCGAGGCCGCCCTGGAGACCCTGGGCATCGCCCACCTGAGGGACGCGGGCTATGCCCAGATCAGCGGAGGCGAGCGCCAGCTCGTCACCATTGCCCGGGCCCTGGCCCAGCAGGCGGGTATCCTCGTCATGGACGAGCCCACCGCCAATCTGGACTACGGCAACCAGTACCGGGTTCTGCGGCAGGTTCATGACCTCAGCCGCCAGGGCTATCTCATTCTCTTCTCCTCCCACAACCCGGAGCACGCCTTTCTCTTTGCAGACGAGGCTCTCGTGCTGGAGGACGGGCTCATCACTCTGGCCGGAGCCCCGGCGGAAATCCTCACCCAGCAGACCCTGGAGGAGCTCTACGAGATTCCCATTCTGCTCAGCGACATGAACTGCGAGGGCAGGAGCGTGCGGGTGTGCATGCCCCGCTCATTATCCTAAACACAAAGGAATTGAATGGTATGTGGACGTTGTATGATGAACTGATCGCCGGTATCCCCGGGAAGCTGACCGTGCTGCGGGCCCATGTGGGCGTGGAGTGGACCATGATTGTCAACAGTGCAGGAGGCGTGGGGCTGGCTATGACCATGACCGAGTCCGGTTTCCCCTCCCAGCTCCCGGAAACCCTCTCCGGGCTGCCCCTGCGCAGGGCGGCGGAGCTGGTCAAATCCTGGAATTTCTGCGACGCCTCCTTCGGGGCGGCCGCCATCAACTCCTTTTACAACACGCCGGAGCACGCCAGCGCCCTCTGCGCCCGCTTCACCCCCGAGGACCCCGGGGCGCAGGATAAACAGGAGGACGCATTTATCGCCTATCAACCCCTGGTGGCGGGCAAACGCGTGGCGGTCATCGGCCATTTCCCCTATCTGGAGCGGCGCTTCACCCCTATCTGCACCCTCTCCATCCTGGAGCGGGCCCCCAGGCCAGGGGACTATCCGGACTCGGCCTGCGAATTTATCCTCCCGGAACAGGACTTCGTGTTCATCACCGGGGTGACGCTCACCAACAAAACCCTGCCCCGCCTGCTCCAGCTCTCGAGAAACTCCCATGTGGTGCTGGTCGGCCCCTCCACCCCGCTGAGCGAGGTTATGCTGAGCGCGGGCGTCAACGCCCTATGCGGGTTCGTGGCCGGCAGCGAGGAAGCGGTTCGGGCCGCCGTGCTGCGGGAGGGGGATCCCAACCTCTTCCACGCGGGCACCATGGTGCGCATCCTCAAACCCTGATTCCCCGCGGCGTAAGCCGCTGTAATACCCCCGCAGCGGGGGAACGCAAAGGAGGAATTCCCATGAAGAAACTCACCTGTCTCCTGCTTGCGCTGTGCATGGCATCCTGCCTCTTTGCAGGCTGCGCCGCGCCCGCGCAAACTGAACCCACCCCCACCCAGGCCGCAGCCCCGCATACAGAGGCCCCGGCCCAAACTGAAGCCGCCGCCGCGACCC
Organism: Clostridia bacterium; assembly: GCA_019421925.1. GTDB lineage: Bacteria > Bacillota > Clostridia > Christensenellales > CALWSW01 > JAHZEH01. Next base: position 1,238 of record JAHZEH010000009.1, on the reverse strand, counting down.
GCTCCTTCACAGACTCCTGCGGCCGCACGGTGGAACTGCCCGCCGAGATCACGCGGGTTGCCCCCTCCGGCTCCATGGCCCAGATGATTCTCTTCTCCATCGCGCCGGATGCCCTGATGGGCCTGTCCAACGAATTCACTGACTCCGCCAAGGCGTACACCGACGAGAAGTACTGGAACCTGCCTGTCTTCGGCACGTTCTATGGCAAAAACGTCAGCCTCAATCTGGAGGCCCTGCTGGCTGCCAGTCCCCAGGTCATCATTGACATCGGCGAGGCCAAGGGGACCATCGCCGAGGACATGGACGGTATCCAGGCCCAGACGGGCATCCCCACCATCTTTATTGAGTGCTCTCTGGAAAACACCGGAGCGGCCTACCGTACCCTGGGCGAACTCCTCGGCAAGCAGGAGGAGGGTGAAACCCTGGCCCAGTACTGCGAGGACACTCTGGCCATGGCCAGAGAAAAATCCGCCGCCATCCCCCAGGAGGAGCGCGTCACGCTCTACTATGGCGAGGGTGACAACGGCCTGACCACCATCCCCTCGGGTTCCTTCCACAACACGGTCATCGAACTGGTCGGCATTGACAACGTGGCCGTGCTGGACACCACCTCCGGCGCGGGCAGCGAGATCTCCATGGAGCAGCTCCTTCTCTGGAACCCGGACGTGGTGCTGTTCAATCCGGGCAGTGTTTATGCCGCTGTGGGCAGCGATCCCCTGTGGGCGGATGTCACGGCCGTTCAGGAGGGCAGGTATTATGAAGTGCCCACTGGCCCGTATAACTGGCTGAGCAGGCCCCCCTCCATCAATCGTTTCCTGGGCGTGCGCTGGTTGGGTAATCTGATCTATCCGGACATCTACGAGCTGGACATCGCCGAGGAGGCCAAAACTTTCTACTCTCTCTTCTACCACTGCGACCTGAGCGACGAGCAGTTGACCGCCCTGCTGGCCAACTCCTCCCTGAAATAGCAAGAGATACAGGAAAAGCCCCCGCTTAGGCGGGTGTCCGTAAAGAGGTTAAATGACAAATTTAACTATTTACGGCATCTGTCAGACGGGGTTGGCTCAACGAAAGTAAGCTATACCTGGTTTGATACCAGGTATAGCTTTTTTTATCTTACGACAAAACCCACTTGCGAACGCGGGTTCGGTGCAATATATCCGAACACAGTGACACAGTGATTGGAGGTACATATGATGCAGGAATTGAATTATATCCGTTGTGGTGACTACTATATC
>JAHZEH010000089.1 GCA_019421925.1 Clostridia bacterium | reverse complement strand
CACAGTGGAGAAGTTCTCCGCCCCCCGGGTCAGATTGATGAAGAGCCCCGTGGGAAAGGCGATCACATGGACCTGGTCGAGGGCGTAATGGGCGCAGATGCGCGAGACAGTCTCCTCGGCCCGGTAGGTTTCGCCCCCGCTTTCGAGCAGGGCGCAGGCGCAGGCGTTGGCGACTTGGGCGATGATTTGCAGTGAGGGCGATGCTTCCAAGAGGGTTCCTCCTTATTGCTGATGCTTCCCGCCGCAGAGGAGAAGCATGCCCATTATAAGGGCAAAAGGCAGATTTTTCAATTTCTCTTTCTTCCTTTGTTTGCCTGCCCGTCCAAGGCTTGCCGCGGTTATCCTGCCGCTGCCTTCGCATGATAAAAGGAGGATTGAAAACAGGAGGAAGAGAACTCATGACGCTGGGAACCACCCTGATTCTTTGCATGCTCTGCACCATTGCTCTGGGCGTGGCAAAGCCCATGCTGGACAGGTTGAAAATTAGGAAGGGCGCGGCCATGACGCTGCTTTTGGGGCTGCTGCTGCTCTCCCTGGTGGAGAGGATGGCTGCGGTGTTCTTCCTGCTCTTGCCCTGCCTTTGCTGGCTTGTTGAGCTCCGGTGGTGGGGCGGAAGGGTTTTAACGGTACTGGGTGCGGCATGCATCGGCGCGGCCTGCTTTGGCCTTTTGACATGGACGGCCGGGTATGCGAACGCCCCTCTGTTCTGCGCCTGCTTTGGCGCCGCGGCCGGGACGCTCATGCCCTATCGCAGAATGCGTCTGGCGGCCGGCGTTCTGAGCGTACCCATCATGGCGGGAATCGCCCTCTTTTTGGAGGGATATATGGGGCTGGTGCTGCCCACAACCCCGGCCGCATATTACGGCGGCGGCGTGCTGGCCCTGCTTTTGAGCAGTTTCGCGGCCTTCCTGCGTGAGAAAAAAACATCCCCGCGCCGCCGTCTCCGCCGCACATAGAGCCCATCCTGTAAAAAGCCCTTTAGAGGGGCTTTTTTTGCGTGGAAGGGTGGGGTTGGGCAGGGTATTTCTTGTTGTGCATTGTTGTTTTGGACCCCAATGGTGTATAATAAAGTACCGAATCTTTGAATGGAGTTAGTATGGCACAAAAAATTACCGGCGTGCAGTGCGGCAGCATTGCAGAGGAATTGGGTATTGAGGCGGGGGACGAGCTGCTCTCCATCAACGGGGAACCGGTTTGCGACCTCATAGACTATGAATATTTTTCAGCTATGGAGGACCTTACGCTGCTCATCCGCAAAAAGGACGGGGAGACACTGGAGGCCAGCGTGGAAAAGGATCCCTATGAGGGGCTGGGCCTGGATTTCGAGACCAGCCTGATGAGCGGTACGCGGCAGTGCTGCAACCACTGCGTGTTCTGCTTTGTGGAGCAGCTGCCCAAGGGACTGCGCAAAACCCTCTATGTCAAGGACGACGACTGGCGGCTCTCCTTTATTATGGGCAACTATATCACCATGACCAACGACAGCGACAGGGAGATTGAGCGCATCATCAAACGCCATGTCTCCCCTCTCTATATATCTGTACACGCCACAGATCCGGAGCTCCGGGTCCGCATGATGCAGCAGCCCCGGGCGGCCAAACTGCTCGAACAGCTGGACCGGCTCATCGCGGGGGGGATCCGTTTCCACTGCCAGGTGGTTCTCTGCCCCGGCTGGAACGACGGGGAGCAGCTTGAGAGGACCCTCTCCGACCTCTGGGAGAGGCGGGAGGGGGCCCAGAGCGTGGCTTTGGTGCCTGTGGGCCTGTCGGGCTTCCGGGAGGGGCTGACCCCACTGGAGCAATATGACGCTCCCAGGGCAAACGCCGTTCTGGAGCAGATGGAGAGATGGCAGGAGCGGTGCCTCAAGGAGGGCGGTACCCGTTTCGTATTCGCCTCCGACGAGTTCTATCTCATTGCGGGGCGGCCCCTTCCTGCCGAGGAGACCTACGAGGACTATCCTCAGATTGAGAACGGCGTGGGCATGCTGCGCAAGTTTGAGATGGAGCTGGAGGAGGCACTGCTGGAGGCCCCAAAGGGGACGCAGAGGGGGAGGGTGTTCACCATCCCCACCGGCGTGTCCATCGCTCCCTGGTTCCGGGAGATGACCGGACGGGTGGGGGAGCACACGGGAGCCCGCTTCCAGATCATCCCCGTGCCCAACGACTTCTTTGGCCGCAGTATTGTGGTGACAGGGCTGATCGTCGGGCGGGATTTGATCCGCGCGCTCTCCGGCCGGATTGAAGGGGAGGCCCTCATCATCGCCCGCACCATGCTGCGGGAAAATGGAGACGCTTTTTTGGACGACATGACCCTGCAGGAGGTCCAGGAGACGCTGGGCCTGCCCATCCATCCCGTCTGGGTGGACGGCGAGGACTTCGTCAAACTGGTGTTGTCCCTGTAAAAACACTGCGGACATCCGCTTTATTAGGAGGACATATGGCAAAACCACTCGTAGCAGTGGTGGGGAGGCCCAATGTGGGCAAATCCACCCTGTTCAACAAGCTGGCGGGCAAACGCATCGCCATCGTGGAGGACACCCCGGGCGTGACGCGGGACCGCATCTATGCGGACGCGGAATGGCTGAACCACTCCTTCACCCTCATCGACACCGGCGGCATTGAGCCGGACAGCGAGGATATCATCCTCTCCCAGATGCGCCGCCAGGCTGAGCTGGCCATGGAGACGGCGGATGTCATCGTGTTCCTGTGCGACGGAAAGCAGGGAATCACGGCGGCGGACTACGAGGTGGCCGCCATGCTGCGCCACACAAAAAAAACTGTGGTACTGGCCGTAAACAAGCTGGACCATGCCGGCCTGCTCGACGAGGTCTATGACTTCTACGCCTTGGGCATCGGCGACCCCATCGCCATCTCCGCCGGACAGGCGCTGGGCATCGGCGACCTGCTCGACGAGGTGGTCGCCCACTTCCCCGAACATGAGGCGCAGGAGGAGGAGGATTCCGCCATTCAGATTGCGGTGGTGGGCAAGCCCAATGTGGGCAAGTCCTCCCTCGTCAACGCGCTTCTGGGGGAGGAGCGGTCCATTGTATCGGACATCGCCGGAACCACACGGGATTCCATCGACAGCCGCTTTACCCACGGGGAAAAGGAATATGTCCTCATTGACACGGCAGGCATCCGCCGCAAACGGGCCGTCGAGGACGAGACCATCGAACGCTACAGCGTCATCCGCTCCCTGGCGGCGGTGCGGCGGTGCGATGTGTGCCTGGTGGTCGTGGACGCCCAGCAGGGTATGAGCGAGCAGGATGTCAAGATTGCCGGCTACTGCCATGAGGAGGGCAAAGCCTGCGTTGTCCTGGTCAACAAGTGGGACGCGGTGGAGAAGGACACCTATACCATGAACCGCTTTAAGGAGGACATCGCCAGGGACCTGGCCTTCATGAGCTATGTGCCCCAGCTCTATATCTCGGCCAGGACGGGCCAGCGGGTGAACAAAGTGCTGGAGATGGTGGATATGGTGTATGCCCAGACCACCATGCGGGTACCCACGGGCATGCTCAACGATGTGATCAACGAGGCGGTGACGGTGACGGAGCCCCCGTCGGACAAAGGCAGGCGGCTCAAAATCTATTATGCCACCCAGGCATCCATCAGGCCGCCCACCTTCATCCTCTTTGTCAACAGCCCGGAGACCATGCACTTCTCCTATAAGCGTTATCTGGAGAACTACCTGCGCAAGACTTTCGGCCTGACGGGGACGCCCATCCGCATTATCGTGCGGGCGAAGAGTGAAAAAGATCAGTAAACTATGGCCATACCATCACTATAAGGAGGGATTCTGATGTTCTTCAAAATTATCGTATGCTTCTTCCTGGCCTATTTCCTGGGTACGGTGCAGACGGCCATCATTCTGAGCAATCAGGTGGCCAAGCAGGACATCCGTAACTTCGGCAGCGGAAATGCCGGCTCCACCAATATGATCCGCACGTTTGGATGGGGCCTCGGCGCGCTCACCTTCCTGGGCGACCTGCTCAAGGGCGCGCTGGCTTTCATCATCGGCAACTGGATCGGCGGGCCCGTCTGCGCAGCCATCGGCGGCGTGATGGTGGTGGTTGGACACAACTGGCCGGTGCAGCACAGTTTCCGGGGCGGCAAGGGCATTGCGGCCACCTTTGGCGTGATGCTGGCCTGCAACCCCATCGCCACGCTGATTGTGTTCGCGGTCTGTCTGGTCGTGGCCCTGGTGACCCGCTTCGTCTCCCTGGCTTCCCTGCTCGGCATTACGGCTTTCTTCTTCATCAACCTGTTCTCCGGCTCCTGGGCATACATCGTCATGTCCACCATCCTGCTCCTTATGGGCTTCTTTACCCACAGGGAGAACATCAAGCGCCTTCTCGCCGGAGAGGAGAACCCCTTCTTCGGGGCCAAGAAGGACCCCTCCGCCGCAGCCCAGAGCAAGGCCCAGCCTACGGGCAAGCGCAACCTGAAATAAATAATTATCCGTCCGAAGAGGCCCCCTTTGGGGGCCTCTTTGCGTGGGCGGCCCAAAGGTTTTCCTCCTCCTGCGTGCATGATACACAGGATTGCGGCATATGCTTTACCATTCCGGAATCATATAGATGTGAAACGATTACAGGAGGATTCAAGATATGGAGCGAACGGACCTCTACAAAGACATTGCCGAGCGCACGCAGGGCGATATTTATGTCGGCGTTGTTGGGCCGGTGCGCACGGGCAAATCCACGTTCATCAAGCGGTTCATGGATTTACTCGTTTTGCCTGGTTTGGCGGATGAACATGAGCGGCGCAGGGTGACGGACGAACTGCCCCAGAGCGGCGCGGGCCGCACGATCATGACCACACAGCCCCGCTTTGTACCCAGCGAAGCGGCGGAGATCAAGCTGGGCGACATTGCAAGCGTTCGGGTACGCATGGTGGACTGCGTGGGATACATGGTGCGGGGCGCTCTGGGCTTCGAAGAGGGAGAGGTGCCCCGCATGGTGCGCACACCCTGGTTCGAGGAGGAGATCCCCTTTGAGAGGGCTGCGGAGATCGGGACGAGCAAGGTCATCACCGAGCATTCCACCATCGGCGTGGTTATGACCACCGACGGCAGCATCACCGAGCTCACCAGGCCCGCCTACATTGAGGCGGAGGAGCGGGTGGTGTCGGAGCTCAAGGCATTGGGCAAGCCCTTTGTGGTGGTACTCAACAGCAAGACCCCTCAGAGCGAGGATGCACAGCGCCTGCGGGACGCTCTGAAGGTCAAGTATGACGTGCCTGTGCTGGCCCTGGATGTGCTGTCCATGGGCAAGGACGACATTCACGAGATTCTCGAGAGCATCCTCTTTGAATTCCCCCTGCGCATGGTGCATTTCGACCTGCCGGGGTGGGTGCAGGCCCTGCCGGACGACCACTATCTGGTCAAGGAGATTCTCACCGCCATCAAGGCCAGGCTGGGCACATTCTCCAAGGTACGGGACTATGGCGCGCTGATGGATGCCTTTGAGGAGTGCGAGGACCTGCAGCCCCCCCAGATCAGCGGTATTGACCTGGGCACCGGCCGGGTGGAGTATGAGCTCGAACCCCAGGAGGGGCTGTATTACAAGATATTAGGGGAGGAGTGCGGCTGCCCGATTGAGAGCGACTATCAGCTCATGACCCTGCTCAAGGAGCTGGTCTCCGCCCGCACGGAGTACCAGCGGGTGGGAGAGGCGCTGGGGCGGGTCCGGGAGAACGGCTATGCCATCATCCCGCCTGAACTGTCGGAACTGCGGCTGGAGGAGCCGGAGATGATCAAACGGGGCGGCCAATACGGCGTGCGCCTGCGGGCAAGCGGCCCCAGCCTGCATCTCATCAAGGCAGATATCTCCTGCGAGGTCTCCCCCCTGGTAGGCTCGGAGCAGCAGAGCGAAGAGCTGGTCAAATCCATGCTGAGCGGGTTTGAGTCTGATCCGGCCCGCATCTGGGAGACCAACCTCTTTGGAAAACCCCTGTACGCCCTCATCAACGAGGGGGTGAGCGGCAAGCTGACCCGTATGCCGGTGGAGGCCCAGGAGAAGCTCCAGCAGACACTCTCCCGCATCATCAACGAGGGCAGCGGCGGCCTCATCTGCATCCTGTTGTAGCGAAGAAGGAAGAGCCCTCCATATGTGCAATATGGAGGGCTTTTTTTGTGCCCAGTAGTTGCCGGTTGAACATTTTGGGTAGAATGGATATAATAATGGGACAAAATACCAGAAGAGCCCGAACATTTCAATTGGGAGATATCTAATGAGACGATTATATCCGATTTTGAAGACCCTGTTGTGCCTGACGCTGTGCCTGGCGGTGCTGAGCGGCTGCGCCGGAGACGGGGCGGGGGAGCAGGAGACGATTCGCATCGCCCTCTTTGAACCTCTCTCGGGCCCCTATGCCGAGGGGGCCCGGGAGGAGCTCCGAGGAATTCAATTGGCGCACAAGCTGTTCCCAGAGGCCCTGGGCCGCAAAGTGGAGCTGGTGTCCTTCGACAACGGGTCCGATGCGGATCAGGCGCTGCAGACGGCCCGGAGCATTGTGGAGGATGGAGCCATCAGCGCGGTTATCGGCAGTTGGGGAGGTTCCCTCTCGCTGGCTGCCGCGCCTGTCTTTGAAGAGGCCGGTCTGCCCGCTGTGACGGCCAGCTGCACCAATCCGCGCATCACCGGGGAGGGGGGTACCTATTTTCGGGTCTGCCCGCTGGACAAGGATCAGGGCGTTGCGCTGGCGAGGTACGCCCACAGGGTGCTCGGCGCGCAGACCGCTGTGCTGGTGGTGGACAATGCCAACGCCTACTCCCAGACCATCTGCGACGCATTTGCCCAGGCATTTCAGGAGTTGATGGGTACTGAGGGGTGTATTGTGGCGGAAGTTGCGTATCAGACAGGAGACGAGGACTTCGAGGGGCAAATTGAACGCATCCTCGCCGCCCATCCGGACGTGTGCGTGCTGCCGGGAGGTGCCACAGAATCAGCCACCCTGCTGCGCCAGGCCCGGAATATGGGGGTGGATTGCGCTTTCCTGGGCGGGGATATCTGGGAAAAACCCGAATTTCTGGAGCTGGCGGGGGAGAGCGCCGAGGGCGTGGTCTTCCCGGTGTTTTTTGATGTGAGCGCCGACCTTGAGGGCCAGGGGCAGGAATTCGCCCGGGCCTACCGTCAGGAGTATGGGGAGGAGCCCACGGCCGCAGCTGCCTTGGGCTACGACGCCTATTGCCTAGTGCTTGACACCATCGGGCGGGCAAACAGCAGCAAGCCGTCGGAGCTCTGCGACGCTTTGGCCAATATGGAGGAGTATGCCGGCGCGACAGGAGTATTCCGCTTCAACGAGCGGGGCGATGCGCTTAAATCTCGTCTGGCGCTCAGGACGGTGCGGGGAGGCGAGTTTGCCTATCAGGATACGATTTTGTTGGATTAGAGAAAAATGAAAAAAAGACTTGCAATCTTTGCCGGTTTTTCGTATAATACTACTTGCGCGAGTGAGTGAGCGCAAGTAAATCTGGGTGTGGCGCAGTTTGGTAGCGTGCTTGAATGGGGTTCAAGAGGCCGGAAGTTCGAATCT
>JAHZEH010000088.1 GCA_019421925.1 Clostridia bacterium | reverse complement strand
TCAGCGGTAGCCCTGCAGGACGGGCAGCTGTAGCAGGGGTTGCCGTCCACGCTCTGGGCGCAGTTGATTGCACGGGCAAAAATGCGCGCCGTGGTGGTCTTGCCTGTGCCCCGCGTTCCACAAAAGAGATAGGCGTGAGCGATACGGCCGGACTGCACCTGGTTGCGCAGTGTAGTGGTGATATGGCTTTGGCCGACGACATCCCCGAAGTATTGCGGACGGTAGCGGCGGTAAAGGGCCTGATAAGACAAAAGAATCCCTCCGCAAGGGCTTTCGCCCCTCTGAAATTAGCACCTCTATTCTAGCATTTTTGCGGGCGCTTTGTCCACGCCCATGCATTGCCAGCTGGAGTTTTGCCCATAATAAACCTCACGGAAGGATGGATCTGTATGAAATTTGAATTTTTGGAAGTTTTGCGAGATACGCTCAGCTTTAAGGAATCTGTGGAGGAGTTTGAGCTTCTGGAGACTGAGCAGGGGACGCCTGATCAAAAGAAAAAGAAGCAAGATTTTACAGACGGACCCGCTCCGGGGGAGGAATCCGTGGCGGCGGAGGGCGGCCTTGACCCAAAGGAACACCTGGGGGAACTCCTCGACGGGAATATCCAGGTCATCCAGGAGGCCTTTGGAGGGGACGCGGCGGAGGATCTGATCGTACGCCGCTTCAAGGTGGCAGGCAAACTGCGCGCCTGCGCCATCTATATCACGGGCATGGCCGACGTGGATATCATCAACGACTACGTGCTGCGACAGGCCATGCAGAAACAGGAACTGGGCGGAGGGAAGGATCAGATCGCCTTTCTGATGGAGGATGTGATCGCCATCAGCGACACCAAGGTGGTGGACACCTACGCCCAGACCATCCAGTATGTGCTCAACGGCCTGACGGCGATACTGGTGGACGGGGAGAGCCGGGCCATCATTGTGGAGACCCCCGGTTTTGACCGCCGCAACGTGGACAAGCCCGTTATGGAGAAGATTGTGCGCGGCCCCCAGGAGGGCTTTGTGGAGAACCTGCGCACCAATTTGACCCTCATCCATAAAATTCTGCGCACCCCCGACCTGATCTGTGAAACCCATCCCCTGGGCGGGAACAACAACCTGCGCTGTGCGCTGGTATTCCGTAAGGGGACCGCAAATGAGAAGCTGCTTGCGGAGGTACGGCAGAGGCTGAGTAAGGTCAAGATGAATTATATGGTAGGGGAGGGCATGCTCGAGCAGCTTCTGGAGGTGCGCAAGCACTCCCCCATGCCCCAGGTGCTCAGCACGGAACGGCCGGACAGGCTGGCCGCTCTGGTCATGAGCGGCCATGTGGGTATCATATGCGACGGTTCCCCCTATGCAACCGTGCTGCCCGCCACGTTTTTTACCATGATCCGCACGACGGAGGACGAATACATGCGTCCCGTCTATGGTACGCTGATGCGGCTGGTGCGCATGGTGGGCCTGCTGTGCAGCGTGCTGCTGCCCGCGCTCTACATTGCGCTGATCCTGTATCACCCGGGGATCATGCCCTCGGAACTCATCAACGCCATCACCGAATCCCGCCGCATGATCCCCCTGCCTGTGCCTCTGGAGCTGATCTTCATGCTCTTCGTCTTCCAGCTGGTGAAGGAGTCGGGGATGCGTGTGCCCGGGGACATGGGGCAGGCGCTGGGCGTGGTGGGCGCCCTCGTCATGGGGCAGGCCGCGGTAGACGCCAATATCGTGAGCACGGTGGTGCTCATCGTGGTTTCTGTCACAGGGCTGGGCACCTATGCGATCCCCTCCTATGTGGTTCAGCACTCGGTGGTGATTTTCCGCCTCATCCTCATTTTTGCTGCAACGATGGCCGGCCTGCCGGGGATCGGCATCGCGCTGACCGCCATTTTGGCCTATCTCTGCTCGCTTAAATCCTTTGGCATGCCGATCTTTGCCCCGTTTGCCCCCAAGACAAATTCCAACAGCCGTTTTTTTGTCCGGGGTGTGCTCAAGCCCGACCGGGGGAGCGAGGACTATGTCAATACGGAGGAGGGATAGCCTATGAATCTGAGAGAGGGGCGGATCGGTCAGCAGGAGGCGATCTGTGCCGTTACGCTGGCCGTGAGCTGTAAGCTGATTTTTGTGCCCCAGACCCTGTTTGTCGGGACGGGCAACACCGCCTGGTACAGTACGCTGCTGACGGCGGTCTGGGCAGTTATTCTGTTTGTGATGGCGCTGGCCCTGATGCACCGTACAGGCGCGCCTGGCCTGTTGGAGGCCCTGGACTGCTCTCTGGGAAAAAGTCTTGGGACAGTCTGCAGAGCCGCCTGGATCGGGGCGCTTTTTGTGGGTGCGGGGGCGGTCGTGGGGGAGTTTGTGGGCATGCTCAGCCAGTATGTCATGCCCGGCTCCCCGCTGTGGTTTTTGATTCTGCTCATCCTGTGCGGCGCATTTCCCGCCGCCTGGATGGGGTTTGAGGCCATTGGCAGGCTCTCCAAGATTTTCATGGTGATGTTTGTGGCGGGGGCGGTTTTGCTCTTTGCCGGCACGCTGCAGCATTTTGAGAGCTACCGGCTCTATCCTCTTCTGGGAGAGGGGATCGGGAGGACGGCAGGGGACAGCCTCACCCGGCTGACGCTGGTGGGAGACGTTTTTTTCATGGCGACCCTGTCCAGGACCATGCAGGGCAAACGGTTCATCGCACGCAGCGGAATGGCGGCCCTGGGGTTTTCCGGAGGAATCGCCGCGCTTGTTATGCTGTGCATGGCGCTGGTATTCTCTGCGCCGATGCTGGAAAAGATCACCGTGCCGCTCTTCAAGACTGCGGCGATGACCAGCTTTGGAGGGGAGTTCAGCAGGATGGAGGGCATTTTTGTGTTCGTATGGATCATGTGTGTGGCGCTGGCCACGGCATTCTCCCTCTACGGCTGCTCCAACCTGTATTGCAAGACATTTGGCATGAGGGATATCCGGGCGGCGCTGGCCGCTTTTGGAGTGCTGATGTTTCTCTGGTGTTCCTTTGCCGCTGAGAATTCGCCGGTGTATCGTACGATTATTGCGGCGGTGGAGCAATACGGATATCTGTTGGTTGTTGCGCCGGTGGTGCTCGGCTTCCTGGCAAGCTTATTGCAAAAGAGAGGAAAGTATGAACAACAGGCTTAAAAGATGGGGGGCTGTGGCGCTCTCCTTGATGTGCGCGCTTCTGAGTGGATGCTACGACGCGCTGCACATTGACGATCAGTGCTATCCCGTGGCAGTGGGGGTAGATTTGGGGGAGACGAGTGCCTTCCGATTCTCTTTTGTCGTCCCGAACGACTCCTCAAACAGCGAGGAGGGGGGCTCCCAGGGATTTTTCCTGCTATCCGCAGAGGCGGATACCATCTTTGAGGCGAAGGAGGTATTGGACTCCTCGCTCCCCTGGCTGTTGGATTTCACCCATATTACGCTTGTGGTCTGTTCAGAGGAGACTGCGCGCAGCGGGGCGATGCAGAGGCTCTTTGACGATGGGCCCCGGGAGCTGAAAATACGCCAGACAGCCTCCATTTTGGTGGCCAACCCCAGCGCAGAGGAGTTCTTAAAGGGGCTGGAATTCGAGCCCTCCGTCACGCCGAGCCGTCTTATCAGCGATCTGTTTCTGCTGCCGGCCAGCAATGCCTCCTTCCTGGACAGCAATCTGGCCCAGTACTACGAAGGGCAGTCCGGCGACACCTACGATCCGGTTGTGGCTTATGGAGCTCACAATAAAAAGGTGGAGGAGGCCGACCAGGAGAAGAAAAAAGAGGAGAATGGGGAGGCTGGAGAGGAAAGGCAGGGGGAGAATAAACAGGATCAACCCGCCCAGGCGGAGTTGGGACAGGGCGAGGAGGAGCCTCAGCTGCGTTTTAAGGTACAGGGATTCGCCGGGGAGATGCTGCGCGAGGGAGGGATGGAGAGCGAGATTGGCGGCGCTGCCCTCTTCAAAGGCGGCGTTATGGTCAACAAGCTGGACAAGAACCAGACCCAGTTTTTGATGATAGGACGGGGCGATTTTGAGGCCGCCCGCGTTACGATCAGCCGGGCGGCGGGGGAGAAAGGAATCACACTGAATATCAACGCCCAAGCGGGCCCAAGGGTTGACCTGTATCTTGATCCCAATCCCAGCGCGTATGTCAGGATATCCCTCCAGGGGGAGATTATTACGGGTGTTAAGGAGGACGAGTTCTCTCAGGACATTGGACTGAGCGACAGCGAGATCGAGGGGATGATCGCTCAATATGTGCACGACGGGCTGGAGGGGGTGGAGCAGATCTGCCGCCTGGGCGGATGCGACAGTTTGGGCTTTGGCAGATACGCCGTCAAAAAATTCAGCAGGAAACAGAGTTGGGAGGAGTACGATTGGGGCAGCGCGCTCAGTGAACTGGAAGTTGAGTGGGAGGTGTCCTTCCAGCTGTTGAAAAGTCAACCGAACTATCAGGATTAGGAGGTGCCGGATGGGACTGTGGATCGGCGGCGCGGCGGCCCTTTTTTCCGTGGGGTACGCTTTTCTATACGCCGTCCTGTGCTGGAAGAAAAAGGGAAAGGCGGAAAATAAAAAAGCCGCCGCGGGCGCGGGGCTTTTGTGTTTGCTGGTGGCCGGCGCATTCCTTATGCGCGTGCTGTGCTCCGGCTAGAAGCGGGAGGAGATATCGTTCAGGGTATCCAGAGCGTTGGCCAGGCGGGCGCAGTCCTCGTCGGAGAGTTTGTCCGTGAAGCGGGAGACGCTCTCGGTGATGAGCTTGCGCTCGTTGTTGAGGGCGGCCGTGCCCTCCTTAGTGATGGTGATGTAGGTTACGCGCCGGTCGTGGCCGTCGGCAATGCGCTGGACATAATTCATCGTGACCAGTTTATCCACAAGGGGAGTCAGGTTGGGACGGGAGATGGCCATGAGCTGGGAGATCTCCCCCATGCGCATACTGTTGTTTTCCGCCAGCAGGCTCAGGATATGGTACTGAGCCAGAGGCATTTTACCGACCTTCATAAGGGATTTGAGTACGCTGCGGTGCATGAGATAATAGCGAGTAATGCGTTCCGACATTTCCTCGTTGGTAGCCCGAGTCTGCATAGCTGATAAACCTCCTGAAATTTACAAGATCGTAGATTTATAAACAAACAAAACATGGAATAATTAATCTCAAAACATCTTAAAATGAATAGCTCTGTATAGATACGTAAAACAACATGAATTCATGTTAATAGAAAAAAGATGCAATGTCAATTACGGGGAAGTATAAATGGGGGAATTTTGCGGGTTTTGCAATAATTTGTCAATTTTCAAAAAGAGAATCTAGCAGATGTTGAACTTTCTCTTTCCGGTCTATTTCGGCTGATAAATCTAATTCCCATGCTGAATCTTCCCAAATAAGTACACTCCCCTCAAGACAGCCCGCGGGTAGTTCGCTCATTGGGAACGTCTGAAAGGAGCCGTTCTCAAGTTCGCAGACCGCATAGCCGTTCTCTATTCTATCTACGATGACCCGCATGGAAATGTGCCTTCTTTCTATTTGGAAGTATTTGAGATTATTATTAAGAATACCATTATTGGGGAAGAAAAGATATGAATTTTCTATGAAATTTCCGGAAAAAGGCCGGAAAAACGTATAAAAAATTTTACAATATCTTATCAAGCAGGGAACCGACGAAAAATGTCGAAGTTCTGTTACTGGAAGGATTTCATGATAGAGAGCTTATATATTGTGCGAAATCAGTAATTTTCGATTACTGTTTACCGTACACCATGTTACTAAAGGGGGAAAGTATTCATGAAAGCTGCCGATCTTGCAAAATTAAAACGAAAACTGCAGAATGAAAGGCGCAAACTCAACCAATATGCTGAAGAAGAATTTATGCAAAGCGGTACTCTCAGTAGCAATCGTTTGAATGAGCAAAATCGGATTGTCGGTGAACTTTCCCGCGAGATAGAGAAGGATTTGATGGAACAGCAGGCGCTGCTGGCGGCGGAGGAGAGCCCGGTTGAATTCGACGCCGGCCTGCCGCAGGAGAAGCATCGGTAACCCAGCAACTGAGAATTTGGTCCCCAAATACCAAAAGCCGCCTTTCCCGGCGGCTTTTGGCGTGCAGGGGCAAATCTTTCCAATGTTTTATCAAGTTCAAACTACACGAAGGGAGGGGAACTATGCTATAATCGAAATGCGCATCATCATCAGATTTGAGGTGGACTTTTTTGGCGGAGATTTGGAGCACGATTGTGGATATGGTCTCCAGCGGATTTATGCAGTTCAGCATCCGCGACGCGATTGATATCCTCATCGTTGCTTATCTGATATACAGGCTGCTGCTTTTGACGCGGGGGACGCGCGCCGTTCAGGTTCTCAAGGGCCTGGCGGTTCTTTTGCTTGCTACCAGTATCAGCAAGTGGATCAATCTGCAGACCATCACCTGGCTGCTCGACCAGGCCATCCGTGCCGGCGCGATCGCCCTGGTGGTCATTTTCCAGCCGGAGCTGCGCCGCGCGCTGGAACAGATAGGCAGAGGCAAACTGTTCCACCGCTCCGGCGAGGATGAGGATACGGCCATTCAGCAGTTCATGAAGGAGCTGACCACCGCCATGAAAAACATGGCGGCCCGCAAGGTGGGGGCTCTCATTATCCTGGAGCATCAGACCGGCCTGGCCGACATCGTCTCCACCGGTACGCGCATCGACGGCATGGTTTCCGCCGCCATGCTGGAAAATATCTTCGCACCCAACACCCCCCTGCACGACGGCGCCACCATTCTGCGCGGCTCCACCGTGGTGGCGGCAGGCTGCTTCCTGCCCCTTTCGGACAACAACACCATCTCCCGTCAGCTGGGCACCCGCCACCGGGCGGCGCTGGGCGTCTCCGAGGTCTCGGACTGCCACGCCTTTGTGGTGTCGGAGGAGAGTGGGGTCATCTCTATGGCGTACGACGGCAAGCTCAGCCGTTATTTAGACGAGGAGCAGATCATGGAGATTCTGCGGGATATCTATGTCAGCGGCGAATCCTCCAAACGGCCCTCGCTCTTTAAACGGAGGAAAAAAGATGAAAAAAAGTGACGCGGGAAACAACAATCCGGGCAAGGTCTCGCGCTTCCTGCGCAGGAACACCATGATCAAGGTGGCTTCCCTCCTCTTTGGCGTTTTGCTCTGGAGCTACGTGCTTAATGTGGAAAACCCCCTGCGGGAAAAGACCATCCGCGATGTGGAGGTCACCTTTATCAACGAGGATTTGCTCACGCGAAACGGGTTGATTGTGCGCGGGGACAAGGAGGAATTGCTGAAAAACGTCTCGGTGACGGCCTCTGTTCCGGCCAGAATGTATGGCGAGGTGACCAACGAAAACATCATGGTGGTGGTGGACCTCAAAAACATCAACAGCGCCGGACAATACACCCTGCGCAAGACCGCCACAGCCAATGTGTCAGACGTCACCGTAGTCTCGGTCTCGCCCTCCAACCTCAATCTGGAGATCGACGTGCTCTCAACGATCACTGTGCCTGTGGAGGTGCAGTTTGAAGGGAGCCTGCCCGAGGGATATTGGCGCAGCGACCCCGAGCTCACCCCTCAGAGCATTACGCTCAAAGGGGCCCAGAGCGATCTGGAGAAGGTGTCCACCGCCATGTGCTATATCAACCCCACGGACCGCAC
>JAHZEH010000087.1:327-7641 GCA_019421925.1 Clostridia bacterium | reverse complement strand
GGCGGCAGGAGCGGCCAGGTCTCCCCCGGCGCAGGCGGAGAGGGAGAGCGCGACCGCTGAGGCCAACAGCAGGGAAAAGCCAGCGTTCCTCATCATAAATCCTCCTTCATTATTCATGCCCTGGCGGCGTCAAGCCTGACGGCACATCCCGGCAGGCCGCCCCATCAATTTCCTGTTACTATTTTACTATACTTTTATGAACGGTCCATGAAGGAGAAAAATTATAGCCGCGTTCAAACGCACCCTTCTCTCCGGCTCCCCGGCCCTGTTTTCCACCGCCGGAGGCCCCCGTGGAGCCTGTTTCCGTGCACGGCGGTAAAGGTTGCTCCCCCCAGAATCCAATCTCAAAACCGTTTTTTCTCTGGAGAGGTATGCCGCTATTCCGATGCAAAAGGCCTGGAAGGGGAGGCAGGAGCTGAGCGGGCAGGAGGCCCCCATCAAGCAGCTGCAAGCAAAAAGGTCGTGGATATCCTGTCATATCCCCCATGAGGTCCCAGCGGAAGTTCAAAGGGGCGGAGCTTTCCCCTCCCGCATTTTGCAAAGTGTTGAGGGGTTTCAGGGGAATCCCCCGCAGGGGGCCTGCCGCCCCTCCCAATCTTCCCGCCAGTCCCCCCGGAATTGCAAAAGAGGCGGATCATTCCGCCCCTTTTGGGTTTCACAAAAAGTTCAGAAGGGGCCCGGGAAGACCCTTCAAAGGTTTCCCCGCCATCTCCCCCTCCTCAACGTCCCCGAAGGGCCGCCGCAGTTGGTTCTTATTGGAGCGCGGAGGCGATCTGTTCACCCACCATCCTGCCGCTCGTCAGCGCCCAGCCCACGCCCGCGGACGGCGGGAAGCTCGCGCCAAACACGCCGCCGACCACCTCGCCCGCAGCGTACAGCCCAGGGATGGCCACGTTCCCGGCGTCCACCAGCTGGAGCTGGCTGTTAATGGTCAGCCCACCCAGCGTGGTGCTGTAGCGCAGGCACTGCTCCACCAGGTAGTAGGGGCCTTCGCCGATGGGGGCCGTGACCTCGCGGCCAAAGTCCGCATCCTCCCCTGCGGCCACGAAGCCATTGTACTTCTCCACCGTGGCAGCCAAGCCCGCCGCGTCCATGGAGACGGTGGCGGCCAGCTCCTCCAGGGTGTCGCCGTGGGCAAACACCGTGACTCCCGTGCCGTTTTCAGCGAGCCACTGGTCCAGCTCCTCCTGGCTGAAGTATTTCTTGTCCACACAGCTCCTGGCATATTCCTCAAAGGAGGCCGCATCCATCAGCATGAAGCAGCGGTCCGTCTGGCGCATGGCCTCAACGATGGAGGCGTCGCTGCCCCGCTCGTTGATGAACCGTTCGCCCTGCATGTTGACCAGGATGGTGCCGGTGGTGCGGTAGGCAACCAGGCAGCCCGGCTTGGTGTGCTGGGCGCTGTCCCCCTTGCGGATACCGTGGCCGGCTACTGCCACCATCTCCATGTTCTGAAGCACCGCGCCATAGGGCAGGGCCATGTGGATGCCGTCGCCCGTATTGGCCTTGGACCCGGAGCAGGGCAGCACCTTGAGGCTGGGATCAATGTATTCGTCGTCAAAGCAATAGCCGCCGGTGGCCAGCACCACGGCATCCGCCTGAATGACATACTCGTTGCCGCTGTTGTCCCGGGCCAGAACACCGTCCACCGCACCGTCAGTGCTCTTGAGCTCGTAGGCACGGGTCTCCAGCATGAGGGTGGCCCCCATCTCCTCCATCTTGGCGCGCAGGTCCTGGGCCAGCCCCGCACCGCTGCCGGTGACGGAGGAGCGGGCGCGGCCCACCCGGTATTCGGCCGAGGGGTTGCCCGTGGCCTCGTTGAAAAGCACTCCTATCTCGTCGTTCAGCCAGTCAATGGTCTCGCCGGAATGGGCGGAGAGCAGCCAGGTGGGGGTGGGATCGTTTTCAAACCGGCCCACATAGAGCAGGTCCATCATGCACATCTCGGCGCTGTCCTCCACGCCCGCCTCGGCCTGAGTGCGGGTACCCTGGGCCAGGGCGGAGCTGCTGGACATGGCCGTCGCGCCGCCCACCATGGGCATCTTCTCCAGCACGATCACGTTCACGCCCTGCTCCCGCAGCTTGATGGCCGCGGTCATGCCCGCGCCGCCCGCGCCCACAATAACCACCTGGGTCTCCAGGTTCTGGGTCTGGGCGGGGGCGTCCTCCTGTGCGGCAGGGGCGGCAGTCAGTGCTTCCATATTCACGCCGGACTGGCTGAGGGCGGCCTTGGCGGCCTCCAGGATGGCGTTGCTGCTCATGGTGCAGCCAGACACCGTGTCCACGCCCAGACTCTGGGCGGCTACGATGGCGGCGGGCAGCTTCTCCACAGCGATGGAGCCGATGCCCTCAGTTTCGCTGTTCTCCAGCACGTTGTCCGACAGGATGGAGGTCTCGTCCACCGTCACCTCCAGTTTAAGCGCGCCGCCGAAGCCCTGGGCCTCGCCGGTGTAAGTGCCGGGGGTAAAGGCGAGGGCGCTGGGGCTCTCCTGGGGGGCCTCCGTCTCCGCGGGCGGAGCGGTCTGTACGGGCGTCCCGGTGGGCGCCGGATTCTCGGCAGGTTTGGCGCAGGCGGCCATCGCAAAGGCCATGACCAGCGCCAGCAGCAGGCAAATGGTGCGTTTCATCTTCCAAATCCTCCCAAATTATTTTGGCTTTCGGCCTATTTGGAAGTCTAGCACATCGTTACATAAAAAACAGTCAAGGCAACATCAAATATGGGGGCCCTCCGGCCCCCAAAAATTGATGTAAATTTTATTTTTCCTTCCAGCACCCCGGAAAACAGCTTTATCCGGGTATTTATGGATCATTTTCCCCTGTTTCTGTCCCATTCGGGTCAAAGAAATATCCCTCACCCCGCATATTTTTAATGGTCCGGGGCGCACCCAACTGGGATTCCAGCTTTTTACGCAGATTGTATACGTGTACAATAACAGTGCGCACATCCCCAAAGCTGTCCTTCTCCCAGACGTCCGCATAGAGCTCGTCCAGGGTAACAACCTTGCCGGGACGGTCGGCAAAATACATCAGCACGCGGAACTCCATGGGGGAAAGGGCGATCTTTCGCCCCTTGCGGACAATTGCGTGACCGTCCACGTCAATGGTAAACTCAGGGTATTCCAGTCTCCCGCCGGGGTTCTGGCCCCGGCCGGGCATATGTGCCCGCCTGAGGTTGGCCGCAATTTTGGCCTGAAGCACCTTGCAGTTAAAGGGCTTGGTCAGGTAGTCGTCTCCACCCATCTCCAGGGCCTGGACGATGGTATCTTCATCGTCAATGCAGCTGATGAAGATGATGGGGCAGTATAACCGCTCCCTCAGCTTCGCACACAGCTCCAGCCCGTCCACATCGGGGAGCATGATATCCAGCAGGATCACGTCAAAGGGATTGCGCGTCAGATACAGCGCCTCCCCCGCGTCCCTGGCCCAGGACACCTCATACTCCTTCCCCCCGGACAGGTAGTATTTCACAATCTTGGCAATGGTGGGATCGTCCTCCACCAGCAGTACCTGATACATCCCGCCTCTCCTTCTGTCCCCAGTGTGAATTATCAAGTTTATTATATCGGAGGAATCCCCAATGCGCAAACCCTGGATGCACCTCACCGTCACCCTGCTGACCTTCCTGGGGATACTTGGGCTGTTCCTTCTGGCCAACGGCAATACGCCGGTACTCGACCCGTCAGCGCCCCTCCCCGACGACCTCGCAGACAGAGGGTATGCCCTGTTTGGCCAGCCCCTGGATGATGACCGCTCTTATGTGTTTACGCTGCGCGCCGGGACCCGTCAGCCATCCCTGACCCTTGTTCTCGCCGCGATGCGCCCCTTTCATGTGACGCTCGACGGGGTCCAGCTCTATGAGTACAGCGAGCAGATGCCCTATTCCCGAGTCCACCAGATTCCCCTGGGGGAACTGGAGGCCGGGACATACCGTCTGAAAATCCACACAAGCTCAGGCCAGAGATGGATCAAGGGGCTTCTGACCACCCCCGAGCGCGCCAACGGCTATCAGACCACTGCCGGGATCATCGCCCTGTTGTCCATCGGCATGCACCTGATGATGATCCTCAACAGCCTGTTCCTGGTCCTGAATAAGACCAGCGAGCGCTACCTGCTCCTGCAAACCGGCATCGGCACGATCTCTCTGGTCTCCGCTTTTTTCACCAGTGACGTGGGCCAGATGCCCTTCAACGATGGAACCTATGTCATCATTCAGCACTTTATCAACGGAACCTCCGCCCCCCTGTGGGTGTTCTTCTGTATTCTGATCGCCGGGTACACCGTCCCGCCGCGCAGGGGCAGGCTCGTCTATCCCCTCCTGGGTGCAGTCATCCTTCTGAACACCTGTCTATACCGATTCTCCCAGCCCCTGCTGCTGGAGCTGCTGATGTTCCCCCTGTTTCTCCTGGGACTTATCCTTCTCTCCCTCGCCAGGGCCTGGGGACAGACCGGGACGCTTCTGCTGGTCTGCTATGCCGTTCGCTTTGCCCTGAGTTATTACAACCGGGCCACAAACTGGGGGCTTCTGCCCAACTCTGAGCTGCTCGTGTACCTGTATACCCCCCAGTTGGGCAATCTGCTCCTGCTGCTGGCCTGTACGCTGGAGGTCAACCGCCGTTTCGCGGGCAAGTTCATCGAGTCGGAACGGCTGGTCGGGGAATTGGAACAAACCAATGCCCATCTGGACGCTATCGTTGAAGAACGGACCCGCCAGCTCCGGGAGGAGCAGAGGCAAAAGCACAACATGCTGCTCAACACCTACCATGACCTGCGCAGCCCGCTCTTCAGCGCGCGGGGATGCGCGGACATGCTGCATGCGCCCACGGAGGAGGATGCGGAGTGCCTGGATATCCTCAAGGAGAAGCTGGATTTCCTCAGCCGCCTAACCGAAGACCTGTTCCTGATCGCTAAGCTGGAGGACGGCAAGATCACCTTTGCCCAATGCCGCGTCGACCTGCACGCCCTGTGCTCAACCATTGGGGAGAGCGCCGCCCTCCAAGCCGAATCCAGGGGCATCTCCTTCTCCTGGGACTGCGTCCCCGGACTGGAGGTCACCGGCGACGGCTTCCGCCTCAAGCAGGCCCTGGAAAACCTGCTGGCCAACGCCTTCCGTTTCACCCCCGGGGGCGGGGAGGTCTCCCTCTCCCTCCGCCGGACGGAGGAGGGCGCGCTGGTGGCGGTGCGCGACTCGGGCAAGGGAATCCCTCCCGCCCAGCTCCCCCATGTGTTTGAGCGGTATTATCAGGGGGACCGCAACCGTCCGGACGCCTCGGCAGGCCTGGGCCTGTCCATCGCCCAGGAGATCATCAAACGGCACGGTGGAAGGATCTGGGTAGAGAGCGAGGAGGGCAGGGGAAGCGCCTTCTTCATCTGCCTGCCCCTGGCCTGAACGCAAAGAGGACCGCCCGGCCAATGGCCGGGCGGTCCTCTTTTATGGGATACGGTTGAGGATTAGTCCTCCAGTTCAGCGATGATGGTCACCTGGCTGGAATCCAGTCCGACGATGCGCCAGGGCGCCATGATGACGGTCTTGAGCTTGGAAGCATCCAGCTCGCACAGCTTCATATCCTCGCAGGCGGTGATGAACTTGTCAGTGTGGCAGCCCAGCAGGTTCTGGTGGGCGGGAGCCGCCAGGTCGTTGCAGGGGGAGCCGACAGCCAGGAAGTCGAAACCAACAGTCAGCAGATCTGGGAAGGTCTTGACCATCCACAGGCAGGTGTCGGGATGGAGGAAGGGGCCGCTCATCTGATATTTCTTGGGGTCGGAGAAACGGACCTTGCCAAAACCGGTGCGGATGAGCAGCAGAGTGGCCTTCTTGATCTCCTCCTCATAGGGCTTGAGGTCCTCGATCATGACGCCCTCTTCAGCGTCCTTGGGGATATCCAGCACGAGAATCTTCTTGTGCACGAAATATTCAATAGGCAGTTCGTTGATGGTCAGCGCGCCCTTATGGAAATGGGCAGGGGCGTCATAATGGGTGCCAAAGTGGTTGGGCAGATGGCTCATATGGCTACGGAAGGGGGTGTCTCCCTCAATTTTGGAGCAGGGTTCCACTTCCAGGATTTCAGCGCCCGGCCAAGCCAGATCTGCGGGATCGTGAATATGGTTGAGATAAATGTACATAGTTCTACCGCCTTTCGCAAGAATTGTGAAAAATGTGAAAAGAACAGAGGATCCAATCCCCTTGCGGGGAAAAACGTACTGGATAAAGGGTTGAAGAGAATGGGAATAATTTAACGCATACCGGATAATGTTCCGTAAATTTTTAACTATATTATAGACCCAAATCATTTGACTGTCAATGCAATTTCGTATATTTTTTACGTAATATGCGTCTCTCTCTTTAAAATCACAGTAATTCCGTCCTTCAAAGTACAAAACTTTGAAAAATTACGTATTTGCCAGCCCTAAATCGTAGTTTTTTTACGCTAAACCCCGTTTGAGAAACACAAGCGGCGTGGGCCTCCCCACGCCGCTCGTCCCCCTCCGGTAACCGTTAATTGGTGATGGCTTTGAAAGCCGCAGCCTGGGCTTTGATGCCCTTCTCAGCGGCGAAACGCTCAATACTGGACGCGCCGAAGAAGCCGTCGATCTCCGGAACGTTCTTGATGATATAGGCGGCGTCGTCCGGCTCTGCGATAGGACCGCCATGGCAGATAACCATGATGTCCGGGCGCACGGAGCGGCCGGCGGCGATGATGTCCTTGATCTTGACGATGCAGTCGTCCAGAGTAAGAGCGGTCTTCGCGCCAATGGTACCCTTGGTGGTCAGGCCCATATGGGCGACCAGGATGTCCGCGCCCGCCTCTGCCATAGCCTTGGCCTGGTCGGGATCAAAGACGTAGGGGCAGGTGAGCATATCCAGCTCGTGAGCCAGACGGATGGTCTCAACCTCCAGGTCATAGCCCATGCCCGTCTCCTCCAGGTTCTGACGGAACACACCGTCGATCAGGCCGACCGTCGGGAAGTTCTGCACGCCGTTGAAGCCCATGTCCTTGAGCTGCTTGAGATAGATGTCCATGACGCGGAAGGGGTCGGTGCCGCAGACGCCCGCCAGGACGGGGGTGTGCTTGACAACGGGCAGCACCTCTGCGCCCATCTCCACGACGATCTGATTGGCGTCGCCGTAGGAGAGAAGGCCGGAGAGGGAGCCGCGGCCCGCCATGCGGAAGCGGCCGGAGTTGTAAATGATGAGCATATCCGCGCCGCCCGCCTCGGAGCTCTTGGCCGTGATGCCCGTGCCTGCGCCGACGCCGACGAGGATCTTGCCCTCGGCCACCTGTTTGCGGAATCCATCCACGATTTCCTTGCGAGTCT
>JAHZEH010000087.1:0-317 GCA_019421925.1 Clostridia bacterium | reverse complement strand
TGGAACCTTAAGAGTTCATCAAATCAATGAGCTTTTGAGCTGCGGCAGTGGCGAAGGACGGATCGTTGATGTCGCAGTCCATTTCCACCAATTCCACAACGTCCCTGTCAATGCCGCTGCGCAGGGCGTTGAAGAGAGTCTCGTCCGCTTCGGCGTCATAGAAGGCCTGCCCTTCGACGTCGATGCCGGAGACGCCCTTAAGGGGAAGCATGAGGGTGGTTTTGCCCTTGGCCATGTTGAGCTTGCCTGCGATGATCTCGCCCAGCTTCTGGTTCTCCTCCACGCTGGTGCGCATGAGGGTGACGGTGGGGTTGTGC
>JAHZEH010000086.1:5392-7676 GCA_019421925.1 Clostridia bacterium | reverse complement strand
CTGCGGCGTGCTCTATGGCTCTGCAAACCGTGGTTCGCATTTCATTGCTCAGGCTTAGGGCAACGCAAAAGGAACCGGCTGAAATCAGCCGGTTCCTCTGTGTACTTAATTCAGGACTGCGCTTAGCCGAGCTCCGCGAAGTACTTGATGGTGCGGCACATCTGGGAGACATAGGAGTTCTCGTTGTCATACCAGGACACGCACTTCACCAGGGTCTTGCCGTCGCCCATATCGGTGGTCTTGGTCTGGGTGGCGTCGAAGAGGGAGCCGCAGGTGATGCCGATGATATCGGAGGAGACCAGTTCTTCCTCGGTGTAACCGAAGGAGGCGGAGGAGGCGGCCTTCATGGCGGCGTTGACGTCGGCGGCAGACACAGTGCCCTCGACAACAGCGACCAGCTCAGTCAGGGAGCCGGTGGGAACGGGCACGCGCTGGGCAGCGCCGTCCAGCTTGCCGGCCAGCTCGGGGATGACCAGGCCGATAGCCTTGGCAGCGCCGGTGGAGTTGGGGACGATGTTGATGGCAGCGCCGCGGGCCCTGCGCAGGTCGCCCTTCCTATGGGGGCCGTCGAGAAGCATCTGATCGCCGGTGTAGGCGTGGATGGTGGTCATGTAGCCCTTGACGACGGGGGCCAGCTTGTTGAGGGTGTCGGCCATGGGAGCCAGGCAGTTGGTGGTGCAGGAGGCGGCGGAGATGATGGTGTCCGCCTTGGTCAGGGTCTTCTCATTGACGCTGAAGACGATGGTGGGCAGGTCGTTGCCCGCGGGAGCGGAGATGACGACCTTCTTGGCGCCAGCGTCCACATGGGCCTGGGCCTTGGCCTTGGAGGTGTAGAAACCGGTGCACTCAAGGACAACGTCCACGCCGATCTCGCCCCAGGGGAGCTCAGCGGCGTTGGCCTTGGCATAGATCTTGATCTCCTTGCCGTCGACGATGATGGAATCCTCCGTCGCGGAGACGGTGTCCGCCTTGGCATAGCGGCCCTGGGCGGAGTCATACTTCAAGAGATGCGCCAGCATCTTGGGGCTGGTGAGATCGTTGATAGCGACAACTTCATAACCCTCAGCGCCGAACATCTGACGGAACGCGAGGCGGCCGATGCGGCCAAAACCATTGATTGCAACTTTAACTGCCATTTGAGGTTCCTCCGTAAGTTATATTTGACAGGCAGCAATACTCCCTGCCATGGTTGTAGTGAAAATCTCCGGGGCGCGAATATTGCAAAAAGCGCATCCCCAGTCATTGTTAATGATATAGCAACAGATAGGGAAATGCAAGCGAAAAGTGGCGCGAAGCCTGAAAAACTCTAACGTCCGGCCGGGCCGCCGCTATTTGAGTTTGTCGGGATTGAGACAATCCAGTTCGGGGAGCACAAACCGCCCGTCCTTGCGGATGAGCACGCCGTCGAACCAGATCTCGCCCCCGCCCCATTCGGGCGTCTGGATGAGCACCAGGTCCCAGTGCAGCGCCGATTTATTGCCGTTGAAGGCGTCGTCATAGGAGCAGCCGGGCGTGAAGTGGATGGAGCCCGCAATCTTCTCGTCAAAAAGGATGTCCTTCATGGGCCTGTTGACATAGGGGTTGACGCCGATGGCGAATTCGCCCACGTAGCGCGCCCCCTCGTCCACGTCGAACACCTTGTTGATGCGCACGTTGTCGTTACTCTCGGCCTTGACAATCCGCCCGTTTTCAAAGGTGAGGCGGATATTCTCATAGACAAAGCCGCCCTCCGGGGAGGGAGTGTTGTAGGTGATGACGCCATTGACGCTGTCCTTGACGGGCGCGGTATAGACCTCTCCGTCCGGCAGGTTCATGTGCCCAGCGCATGGGATGGCGGGGATGCCCTTGATGGAGAAGTGCAGGTCGGTGCCCGGGCCCAGGATATCCACCCGGTCGGTGCGCTCCATGAGAGCCTTGAGGGCCTCCATCGCCCTGCCCATCCTGGAATAGTCCAGGTTGCAGACGTTGAAATAGAAATCCTCGAAGGCCTCTGTGCTCATGGAGGCCATCTGGGCCATGCCCGGCGTGGGATAGCGCATAACCACCCACTTGGTCATGGGCACGCGGATTTTGCTGTGCACCGGCTCGGAATAGATCCGGCTGTAGAGCTCCATTTTCTCCTGGGGCACGTCGGCCAGCTCCGTGGAGTTGTCCCCGCCCCGGATGCCGCAATAGGCGTCCATTTGCCGCATGAAGGCGCTGTCGGTCTCGGCCATGAGCTTCAATTGCTCCTCTGTGCAGCCCAGCAGCAGCTCCCTTATGAGGCGGTTGTTCTCCTTCCACA
>JAHZEH010000086.1:0-5382 GCA_019421925.1 Clostridia bacterium | reverse complement strand
ACGCCCCCCGCGCGGTAGGTCTCTTTCACCAGCTCCCGGGCCAGTTCGTCCACGTCGCCGATGGCGTGGATAAGGAACCTCTCCCCGGGTTGGATCCTGCAGGAATATCCCACGATGATGCTCGCCAGCTCCTTGATTCTTTCGTCCGTCATGGTGTTTTTTCTCTTGCTCCTTTATCTTCTCATTGACCGCGCGGGTTATTGCGCCGCGCCGCCCTGTCGGCCAGCCATTTCTCCGTCAGCTCCCCCTTGTACTCCGCCCCCACAAACTCCAGCTTGTCCATGGGGATAGGGGTATAGGCCCCTGCAGCAGCCTCCTGAGCCGGTGCCGCGCTGTGCTCGGGAACCTCCGCCCTGGGCCTCAGACGCTCAATGTCCTGGGCGCGCTGCAGATTGGATTCTGTCCCGCCCGCCTCCATGGCTTTCTTCTCGCTGGCGGGACGCAGCCTCTCAATACGCTCCCGGCTGGGGGAGGCGGCAGCCTCGGGTTCCAGCGGGTTCTGAGGTTTGTCCTTCAGGCCGGGACGGCGGCCCTTATTCCTGCGCCGCCGGGCGCTCTTGCTTTGTCCCTCGCCCGGCTTGGGCAGAGGGGGCTGAACCGTCTGTCCGCCCTGGGATTTGGACTTGGCCGCCTCCGCCTGTTTGGACCCGTTCTCCCGTTCCAAGCGGCTCCGTTCCACAGGACGGCTCTGCCCGTCCGAACGGCTCTGGCCCGCCGGATACTGCTTGCTGCGCGGCCTGCCCTCCCCCCGCTTCTCCCCGATCAGGTAGAGGGGACGGTTCTGCACCTCATCATAAATGCGGGAAATATAGGCGCCCTGAACGCCCATCATCATCAACATGACGCCGTTAAGCAGCGTAAAGAGAGGGATGAGCAGCGACCAGCCCGCCATATTCCAGCCGATCACAATCTGCCAGATGAGCAGGGCCAGCTCCGCAATGCCCGAGAGCGCGCAGATGCCCGCTCCGATGCCGAAGGAGAGGGTCACAGGCTTGCCCGAGCTGCCCAAAATGCCGTCCATAGCCAGCTTGACCATCTTTTTGAGGGTGTACTTGGTCTTGCCCGCAGCCCGCTCATGGCGCACATATTCCACTGGGCACTGAGAGAACCCCGCCCAGGCGGACATCCCCCTGAGGAAGCGGTTGTGCTCACGCATCCCCCTCAGCACGTCGGCTACCTTGGCGTCAATCAGGCGGAAATCCCCCGTATCCAGGGGGATGGGATAGGCTGAAAAGAACTTGAGCATACGGTAGTAGGCGAAAGCGGTGAACTTCTTAAAGAGGGTCTCCCCCTCCCGCTTCAGCCGCTTGCCATAGACCACCTCAAACCCCTCCTGCCATTTCTGCACCATCTGGGGGATGATCTCGGGCGGATCCTGCAGGTCCGCGTCGATGATGATGACGGCGTCCCCTCTGGCCTCGTCGATGCCCGCCGTCACGGCGAGCTGATGGCCGAAGTTGCGGGCGAAGCGCAGGGCTTTCACCCGGGGCTCTTTGCGGCAGATATTCGCCAGCGCGGGCCAGGTGCCGTCCCTGCTGCCATCGTCCACATAGATGATCTCATAGCGGCAGCCGATGCCCTTCATCACCTCGTTCATCCTCTCAAAGGAGAGAGGAAGCACGTCCTCCTCGTTGTACACGGGGACGACCAGGGAAAGCATGGTTTTGCTCAGCTCCATTCAAATCCTCCGGTTTGCAGGGGATTCCCCCTTGTAGTTTGTGTGGTTTTTGAAAACGCGCCGCTGCCGGGCGGGGTTGTCCTCTTCCGGGGCCCGCTTTTCAGTCCGCGTCCCCAAAACGGTCCCGCCGCTCCACCAGCCTATCCCCGGACGGCGCTTCCCTTGCGCCTGGGGGATATCTGCGGTTTAAAGGTAATCTGCCCGTCTGCAACGTCTCCGCCCGCCGTAATGCTTTGCCTGGAAGGACGTTGTCCCCCTCCCGCTCCGCTGCACATCGGCAAAACCGGCTCGCTCCCGCTTCGCCTCTTTTGCCCATGCTCCGCTTCCCGCGTGGTGGCCCCTGCGCCCTGTCGGCGTTGCCGCTTTCTCCCGCTCCGCTGCACATGGACAAAACCGGCTCGCTCCCGCTTCGCCTCTTTTGTCCATGCTCCGCTTCCCGCGTGGCGGCCTCTGCGCCCTAAAAATGCTGCTCGTTTACTGGCGGGGAATGCTTGCTCGTGGTATTTGCTTAGTTTTATTATAACCCATTTCGGACATTTGGCAAACCTGCGCTTTCCTCTTTCTCCAAATGTTCCGCCGCTTGCCGTTTCGCCTAGCTCTCCCTCTATGGCCACCGCCCCCTCCAATAATGTGCGGCAAAAAAGAGACAAATCCATCTGAGCCGTAAAGATGTGCTCCATCGCCGCACGCTGGGGCTATTGTTCACAATCTGGACATATCTATCCAAAAAGATTCCACCCATCTGCCATTTTTTCGCCTAATTGTTGCGTTATCCTATATTCGTGCTCAGGGGTGAGCACAACAGTGAGCAACTTCATGATACCTTCTACCCTCCATTCCTCTTACAATAAGGCGCCGCAAGGCGTCCTTATTGCTTTTGGGCCCGTTCATTCCGCCGTTCGTGAAAAGTTCACATTCATTCAGAAAAGCTCCACGCAATTGCCATTCCTCTGCCATATTTTCTGGGTATCCTGAATACGTGCTCAGGGATGAGCCAAACCAAACAAAAAGGAGTGACGCCATAGGGACAGCAGCAGAAAGCGAGTGACATTTCTTCATAAAATCTACCCTCCATTCCCAGACGAGTGCGTCCCTTCTTCAGCGCACTCGTCTTTTTGTCGTTGCATCCCTCCTCTCTTTCCAGTAATATAATGAAAAATAGCGGCCCGCATCCTTCTGCGGGCCCTGGAGGCGTTCCATGGTCTACCCCGTTGAAATTTCACAGTCCCCGGAGGGCATCCATATCCGGGCCCGTATCCGCTTCTGCGGGTTCCGCCGGGCAAGCATACAGGGGGAGCCCTGGGCCGCGCTCGTCGAGAGGGAGCTTCGCAGGCAGTTCAGCGGAGAAAATCCCTTCCTCTCCTCCTTCGCCGGCACCCCTCTGGACTTTCCGGAGCGTCTGGGGCAGCCTGTGGCCTTTTCCCTGGAGCTCTCCGTGGAGCGCAGGGGGCCCGCCGTGCGCTTTTTCCTCCTGCCTGTGCGGGGTATCTCCTGCTCCTACGGCTTTCCCTTCTGGCGGCGGTGGGGCAGCAAAAACATCCTCCTCTTCTCCGGGGACATCCGGACGCGCCTGCGCTACTCCCCCTCACAGGCGGCCAAGGTGGCCTGCCATGAGTTCGGCCACGCCATGGGGATCGGCGACCTGTACGGGGGATTCGCGCCCTATGGGCCCTGCTACCGCCCAGCCGCCGCGGTCACAGCGGAGATGCCCGCCTGCGATATCATGCGTACCCATTTCCGCGAGGACTGGTTCACCCCCAACGACCTGGAGATGGCATGCCTGGCCTTCGCCCAAAACGCCCCCCAGAGTCATGTCAGAACAGGGCTGTGGAAGGGGCTCCGCCGCCCCAGCGCCGCCGTGCGGGGGGAGCGGATCGACCTGGCGCGGGAAAGTGCACGGCGGCAGAGAAGGCCCCTGGCCCGATTGCTCGCACATTTGGGAAAAAGAGGAAAATGATGGGCAGCGGCCCCTCTCCCCGGACGAAAATAGTTCGCCAAGGTTCGACCGTTTCTGCTATAATAGAGCCAATTACATCTCTACTCTGTCTTTCAGGAGGAACCGTTATGGGCATTTTTAATTTTATCAAACGGCAGCTGATCGACGTCATTGAGTGGCGGGACGACTCCCCCGATACTCTGGTCTATAAATTTGACGACGCAGATTGCGAGATCAAAAACGGGGCGCAGCTTATTGTCCGCGACTCCCAAAAGGCGGTCTTTCTCCACGAGGGGGAGCTGGGCG
The DNA here is from genome assembly GCA_019421925.1 of Clostridia bacterium. Taxonomy (GTDB): domain Bacteria; phylum Bacillota; class Clostridia; order Christensenellales; family CALWSW01; genus JAHZEH01. The sequence goes on along the minus strand of JAHZEH010000086.1, from coordinate 1,462 downwards.
ACGTGTTCGGCCCCGGCCGCTATGAGCTCACCACCCAGAACATACCCATCCTCACCTCCCTGAAATCCTGGAAATACGGCTTTGACTCCCCCTTCAAATGCGACGTGTTCTTCGTAAGCACCCGCCAGTTCGCCAACCAGAAGTGGGGCACGCAGAACCCCATCATGATGCGGGACGCGGATTTCGGCATGCTGCGGCTGCGGGCTTTCGGCATGTTCTCCTTCCGGGTGGGCGACCCCGCCGCTCTCCTGCGGGAGCTCTCAGGCACCGGCAGCTACTACAGAGTCTCCGGCATTGTGGAACATCTGCGCAGCAAGATCGTATCCGGGGTAAGCGACGCCATCGCGGAGTCCAAAATCCCCGCCCTCGACCTTTCCGCCCGCTACGACGAGCTGAGCGAACTGGCCCAGAACAAGCTGAGCCCCCGGATGGAGCCCATGGGCCTGCTTCTGAGCGACTTCATCATCGAGAATATCTCCCTGCCCCAGGAGGTGGAAAAAACCCTCGACACCCGTACAAGTATGGGCGTATTGGGCGACATGGGGAAATACACCCAGTATCAGGCGGCTGAAGCCCTGCGCGACGCCGCCCAGAACCCCGGCGGCATGGCCGGGATGGGCGTGGGGATGGGCGCGGGCGTGGGCCTGGGCCAGCTCTTTGCCCAGAACACGCGGCAGGGCGCGTCCCAGCCCGCTCCCGCCCCCCAGGCTCCCCCGGCCCAATGCGTCAAATGCGGCGCCGCCATCGCAGCGGGCGCGAAATTCTGCCCGGAGTGCGGCGCATCCCAGCAGGCATCCTGCATCAAATGCGGCGCCGCCATTGCCCCCGGCGCGAAGTTCTGCCCGGAGTGCGGTTCCTCCCAGCAGGCGGTCTGTCCGGGCTGCGGAGCCCCCTATGCCCCCGGCGCAAAATTCTGCCTGGAGTGCGGCGCCAAGCTCTAGCCCACGCGCGAAAACAGGAGGACAGCCATGGATTATTCGCAACAGGCCGCCGAGTGGGCGAGCCAGCACAAATGCCCCGGCTGCGGCGGCGAGATGGCCTATGACGGGACGAACGACTGCCTGCGCTGCAAGCAGTGCGGCAACACCGTCGCCGTGGACGCCTCCCTGGGGGAGGTCTTTGAATATGCCTATTCCCACCCCGAGACGGCCTTCAACCTCCAGTGGGGACAGCAGAAGGTGAGCCTGCGCTGCAAAAACTGCGGGGCCAGCGGGGAATACGACGTTCTAGCCGCCGCCGACTTCTGCCCCTTCTGCGGGGGCAGCGTCGTGCTATGCGGGGAGGATCCGCCCGACGGCGTCATCCCCTTCAAAATGGAGGAGGAGGATATCTTCTCCCACCTGCGGAACTGGTTCAAAACCAAGAAGATGGCGCCGGGCAAATTTAAAAAGCTGGCCCGCATCGCAAATCCCAGAGCCAGCTTTGTCCCCTTCTGGACCTCTGCCGCCCACGTGGAGACCAG
>JAHZEH010000085.1 GCA_019421925.1 Clostridia bacterium | reverse complement strand
CTGCGCCGCCGAATGGAGAGGCGGGTGAGGGCGTCGTGAGTGTGCGGGTGGATGAACTGACCGTCCGCTATGGCGGGCAGGATATTCTGAAGGATTTCACACTGGAATTGCCGGAGAGTGGGTGCGTCTGCCTGTTTGGCCCGTCGGGCTGCGGTAAGACCACGCTGCTGCATGCCCTGGCCGGGCTCAACCGCCAGGCCAAAGTGGAGGAGGGGCTCCGCCTGTCCATGGTGTTTCAGGAGGACAGGCTTCTGCCCTGGCAGACAGCGCTGCAAAACGTGATGATCTCGGGCGGGGGGGGGCCGAAGTCCCTGGAGCTGCTGGAGGAGCTGGGCCTGCTGGAGGCGGCGGATAAATATCCGGCGGAGCTCTCGGGCGGCATGCGCGCGAGGGTGGCTCTGGCCCGGGCCCTGGCCTGTCCGGCCGAGCTGCTGCTGCTGGACGAGCCCTTCCACGGCCTCGACCGGGAGGCCAAGGAGCGGGCCCTGGCCCTCACACGCCAGTGCTGCGCGGGCAAACTGACCCTTTTTGTCACCCACGATGAGCGGGAGGCGCGGGCACTGGCAGATGTGATCTATGAGCTGGAGGGCCCGCCGCTGAAAATCCGGGCGGTACGCCGCCCCGTGCGGGAGTGATCCCGGAACAGAGGAGGGATTGAAGATGGATCGGGGAGGAGGCGAGCGGCGGCTGCACGGTTTCCCGCCAGTGGTGGATGGAAACTGCCGCCTGTTGATCCTGGGTTCCATGCCGTCGGTGCAATCCCTGGAGAGAGCCCAGTACTATGGCAATCCGCGCAACCACTTCTGGCCGATGCTAGCCATGATCCTGGGGGAGGAGTGCCCCCTGGAGTATAGCGGTCGGGTGGAGATGGCTCTGCGTCATGGCGTCGCCCTCTGGGACAGCATTGCAACCTGTGTGCGTCCGGGCAGCCTGGATCAGGACATACGCCAGGCGGAGCCCAACGATATACCCGGACTGCTGCGCGGCTATCCCCACATCCGCACAGTCTGCTTCAATGGCCAGGCCGCCCAGAAGGCCTATGACCGGTTCCATGCCCGGATGGATGGGGTTGGCTACCTTCTTCTGCCCAGCTCCAGTCCGGTGCCCCGCCGGGGCATCCGCAGCCTGGAGGATAAGCTCCCCCGGTGGAGAGAGGCCCTCCAGAGCGCCCTTCAAATCTAAGTAATTCAATCAGAGAACAGAAGAATATATGCAGAAAATACTTAGCAATACTATGCAATTGAAATTACAAAAAGTGAAAAATTTCCTGAAGAGACGGCAAGAAAAAGATAGCCCCCGCGCCGAATGAGCGCAGGGGGCTTTTTTAAAAATTCAATAGAGCTCAGATCTGTTTGCGGCGATAGGCGGCACAGGTGATACGATAGGAGATCCATAGGATCAAGAGGGAAATTGTTAAGGATAGCGCCAGCGAGAGGGGGCCGGGTAACTTGTTCAGGCCGGCGGCAATAGTTAGGAAAAATTCCTCGGGATGGTTTAACAGCTTGGAGGTCAGCGTGTTGAGAACCACGAACACAAGGACCTGCGCCACCATCAGAACGCTTGGGCTGAAAAAGAGCGACAGGGGAATTGTCAGGGAGATGGAGAACGCGGTGATGATGAGCACCAGGGCATAATAGGAGACAGGCAGGGCCAAGGTAATTTGGGGAAGGCTGGCGAGGGCCGACAGGAGGCGGTGCAGCGGTCCGCCCAGGAGGGCGGCGGCCATCAGAAATCCCACAAAAGCCACCATGGTGAGGTAACGGGCGAGGATGTATTCCCGGCGGCTGACCGGAAGGGCCAGGAGCATCTGTTCGTTCCTGGCGCTGTTTATTAAGGTAAACTTCGCGCAGAACATGGGGGAGATCAGGAGCGCAAGGACGGGGGAATACCCGGGGACAATGGCTCCGACCGCCAGCATGAGGAGAGCCAGAGCATACATGGCGAGATGCATCTGGGAGAAGAGCATCCTCCCCATCCCCCACAGCCGCTGGGGGAGGGAGGGAAGACGGGCACTGGACTGAGTCATAGGCGGCCTCCTTTATGACCTAGATCTTTTTCCGCTGGAAGATGAGAATGGAGAGGGCGCAGCTGATACATTGGATTCCCAGGCCGCCCCAAAGATAGGGGAGAAAGCTGAATTGCCCCGTCCCCTCTCCCAGCAGAGCCTGGATGGCAAATACCGAACCGAAGCCCGCCACCATGGAGACAAGAAAGGCCACCGGGCTGTATCGCAGCAGAATAAACTGGCCGAGCATCAGGATGGCGTGAACGGTGAGAACGCACAGCAGGATGGGGCCGGGCAGGCTGAAGGCCTCCCCGCTGATCCGGGAGGAGAGGAAGGAGACGGCAGCCAGCGCACCGATGATGACGTAACTGGAGAGGTACTTGGACAGGACGATCTGCGCCCGGGTCACAGGGAGGCTGGCCACCAGCTTGAGGGAACCGTTGGGAAACTCCGTGTTCATGACAAAAGCCGGGGTAAGGATGATATACAGCAAAAAGATGGTGCTGGCGCCGTCCGTTACGAAACAGAGGACTCCCATCAAGGCCAGCAGCATCAGCAGGAAGGATGCGTTCATGCACAGATCCCGGCAGGTCAGTTTAAAAATGCGGATCATGGGGGGCCTCCTTGCGGGCATAGCGGATCATCAGTTCCTCCAGACTGGTTTTTTCGACCTGTGCACCCCGGGCGGCCCAGGCGGCCCCGTCTTCGGCGCGGGCCACGGCCTCAAACCCATAACCGTATTCCTCTACGCCGATGAGGCCCTGCCTGCCGCCGCGGAGGAGCTCAATGGGGCCTTTGACCGAGACATGGCCGTCCAGGACAGCGTCCCGCTCCCCGTCCAGTCGGACAGCGCCGCCCGACAGCAGGACGATGCGGTCGGCGATGCGCTCCAGATCGGTGGTGATATGGGTGGAGAAGATGACGGAGCGGCTCTCGTTCTGCATGTATTCCCGCAGCATGGACAGCATGTCGCGCCGGACCAGGGGGTCCAGGCCGCCGGTGGGCTCATCCATGATGAGCAGGTCGGGCTTGTGGCAGATGGCGGCGACAAACCCCAGCTTCATCTTCATGCCCCGGGACAGTTCCTTGACCTTCTTCCTGGGATTGAGCTCAAAGCGCTCCAGCAGGGAGGCGCAGAGGCCGTCGTCCCAGGTGGGATAGAAGGGGCGGAGCAGGGCGAGGTTGCGGTGGACGGTGAGGGCGTCATAAAATTTGCTCTCGTCGAACACAACGCCCACCCGGGCCCGGTTTTGGGCCTGGCTGGAGGGCTGGCCCCAGAGCAGGGCCTCCCCCGAATCGGGGAGGCACAGGCCGAGGAGCATGCGCAGCGAGGTGCTCTTGCCTGCGCCGTTGGGGCCGATCAGGCCGAGGACATAGCCGCTTTCCAGGGCAAAGGAGACGTTTTTCATGGTGAAACTGCCCTGCTTGAGGCAGACGTTTTTCAGTTCAATGGCGTTCATGGGAAAACGTCCTTTCTACTGCTAAAAATAAACTTGATTCATGCCTGAGCGGGGCACTTTGGCGGGGAGGATCATTCATCCCGCAGCGCCTGCTCCAGGAGTCTGCGCAAAGTGCCGTCGCTGATGGAGAGGGAACGTGCCTGTGCCACCAGGTTTTTCAGGGGGATGCGCAGCTGATCCTCCCTGCCCAACTGCCTCTGCCGCTCATCGAGCTGGGAGACAAAGCTCCCCCGCCCGGCTGCGGTGTCGATCAGCCCCTCCCGCTCCAGCTCTTCGTAGGCCCGCTTGGTGGTGATGACGCTGACGGAGAGGGAGCTGGCCAGGGCCCGGATAGAGGGGAGGGCCTCCCCCGGGGAGAGTGCGCCGTTGAGGATGGCCGCGCGCAGCTGGGAGAGGATCTGTTCATAGATGGGCTGACTGGACGCGTTGGAGATAATGATATTTATTCCAATGGGGGTTCGCCCTCCTTTGCGTATCTACTGTGCATATTCGATATATACAATATAGCGCGCCGGGATGGAGTTGTCAACAGAGAATCCTGCCTTTTTTGTGTGCATTGGGAGGTTGAGATGGGGAGCATGGACAGAAACACTTGAATGTTTGGGCAGGCTCACTTACAATACCTTACAGTGGACTGAATCAGAAAACAGGAGAGATGGGATGGATAAGAGCAAAAAACAGAAATGGCTCAAGCTGGCCTTGGGGCTCATCGTGACGGTGGCCCTGCTCTGGTTTGTATTTTCCAAGGTGAACTGGGTGGAGTTTCTGACGGCACTGTCGTCTGTGAACCTGCTGAGCGTAGCGCTGGCGCTGGGGTTTATGCTGGGGGCACGCTTTCTGTACGGTATGAAGTGGTGGGTTTTGGCCCCTGGGGAGCGGCTGCTGCCCATGATCCGGGCTTATTTTAAGGCCCAGCCCTTCTTCATGCTGCCCATGGGGGGATTCACCGGGGACGCCGCCCGCATCTCCCTGATGCGCCGCGGCGCAAAGGACGCCTATAAGGTCGCCTCCGCCACGGTGATTGACCGGCTGACCATGCCTCTGCCCACCCTGGTGGTCACGCTACCCCTCTTCACCCTGATGGGGGCCCGCCTGCCCTGGGGAGGCTGGGCCGTGGCCTTTTTGATCCTCATCGCGGTCGTCTGCGCCGGCTCCGTGGCCCTGCTGCTCAGCCAGCGGGGACGGGGGCTGCTTCTGCGCGCCCTCTCCTTTTTAAAGCGCTGGAAATGGGGAAATAAAGCCTATGTGCAGCTGGAGAAGACGGCCTCCTCCCTGGAGGGCAAGAACGTGGCAGCCTGGCGGGTGGTCGCCTGCGTGGGCCTGGGCTTCCTGGGGGATGTGGCCTTCTCCATGGTATACGCCAGCCTCGGACCTCAGATGGGGGCCGTGCTGGACTTCTCTGAGTGGATCTGGCTGTTCGCTGTGGCCAGCATCGCCACAACCCTGGTCTATACCGCCGGGGGCCTGGGCGTGCGAGAGGGCGCGGTGGTGGGTATTCTGGCCGCCAAAGGGGTGGCAACCGGCACAGGGATGACTCTCTCTCTGCTCTATACCGGGCTCAATGCCCTCTCCATCCTGGTCTGCTGGTGCCTGGGTTCCCTGTTCGGGTGGGACCGGTCGGGAAACAAGCGTTAAAAAACAAACAATTTGCGGAAAAAGCGCCGCTCTATGGCTTTTTTCTTGATTGGGATTGTGGTAGAATAAAGGTCGCAAAGCGATGGAATATCAATGCAAGAATAGGAGGACTCTTCCCTGAACAAAAAGACCCTTCAGGATATCTCCGTAACTGGCAAGCGCGTCCTCGTGCGCGAGGACTTCAACGTGCCGCTTGATGCGGATATGAATGTGACGGACGACAAGCGGATCACCGCGGCTCTGCCCACCATCAACTACCTGCTCGGGCAGAAGGCCAAAGTCATCATCTGCGCCCACCTGGGCCGGCCCAAGGGCGAGGTCAAGCCGGAGTTCTCCCTGGCCCCCGTCGCCAAGCGGCTGGGCGAGCTTCTGCCCGGCGTGAAGGTCACGTTTGCCAAGGATGTGATCGGGGATTCCGCCAAGGAGGCTGTCGCCAACATGAAGGACGGCGAGATCGTCCTGCTGGAGAACGTCCGCTTCCACAAGGAGGAGACCAAGAACGAGCCCGAGTTCGCCAAGGCATTGGCCTCTCTGGCTGATATTTTTGTGCTGGACGCCTTTGGCACCAGCCACAGGGCCCATGCCTCCACTGCCGGTGTGGCCGCTCATATCCCCGCTGTGGCCGGCTTCCTGCTCCAGAAGGAGCTGGAGGTCATGGGCGGCGCGCTGGAAAATCCCGTCCGCCCCTTTGTGGCCATTCTGGGCGGTGCTAAGGTGTCGGACAAGATCGGCGTCATCAAGAACCTGCTCAGCAAGTGCGACTGCCTGCTGATCGGCGGCGGTATGGCCAACACCTTCAACAAGGCCATGGGCTATGAGATGGGCCACTCCCTGGTGGACGACGAGTCCCTTGACCTTGCCAAGGAGCTGATGGCCGACGCCGAGAAGAGGGGCGTCAAGATGCTGCTCCCCGTGGACTCCGTGGCGGCCGATGCCTTCAGCCCGGACGCCAACCGCAAAGTAGTGGCCATCGACGCCATCCCCGCCGACTGGCAGGTGCTCGATATCGGCCCCAAGACGGCCGAGATGTTCGCCGAAGAGGTCAAAAAGGCCATGACTGTGGTCTGGAACGGCCCCATGGGCGTGTTCGAGATGGAGCCCTTTGCCGCCGGTACCAAGGCGGTGGCCCAGGCCTGCGCGGAGTGCAAGGGCACGACCATTATCGGCGGCGGCGATTCCGCGGCGGCTGTCAAGAAGCTGGGCTTCAAGGACAAGGTCACCCATATCTCCACCGGCGGCGGCGCTTCGCTGGAGTTCCTGGAGGGCAAGGAGCTGCCCGGCGTTGCCGCGCTCAACAACAAGTAAGTTTGCCTGTGCCCGTCCCAACAGGCAGCCGAGAATTTCGCAATAGTATAATTTAGGAGGAAATCACCATGCGTAAGCCCATCATTGCCGGTAACTGGAAAATGAACATGACCCCCTCTCAGGGCGTGGAACTCGTGGAAGCCCTCAAGCCCCTCGTAGCCGACGCCGCCTGCGACGTGGTCGTCTGCGTCCCCTTCGTGGATCTCCCTGCCGTTGTTGCCGCCGCCAAGGGCAGCAATATCAAGGTCGGCGCGCAGAACATGCACTTTGAGCCCAAGGGCGCTTTCACGGGCGAGATCTCCGCGGCTATGCTCAAGGAGGTTGGCGCGGAGTATGTCATCATCGGCCACAGCGAACGCCGCCAGTATTTCGCCGAGACCGATGCGACCGTCAATAAGAAGGTCACTGTGGCGCTGGCCGAGGGCCTCAAGCCCATCATGTGCGTGGGCGAGACGCTGGAGCAGCGGGAGGCGGGCGTGACCAACACGTTCGTACCCGGCCAGGTTGTCGCCGGCCTCGCTGGCCTGACCGCCGAGCAGGTACAGGGCGTTGTCATTGCCTACGAGCCCATCTGGGCCATCGGCACCGGCAAGACGGCCACCAATGAGGAGGCCAACGAGACCATCGGCGTGATCCGCGAGGCGGTCGCCAAGACCTTCGGCGCCGAGACCGCCGCGGCGATCCGCATCCAGTATGGCGGCTCCATGAACGCCAAGAACGCTTCCGCCCTCATGGCCATGCCTGAGATCGACGGCGGCCTCATCGGCGGAGCCTCCCTCAAGTCCGAGGACTTCAACAAGGTCGTCCATTTCTAAGGCCGTCGACCAAATTAAACGGGGGCGGGGCTTCTGCCCGCCCCCGTTTGCATGAATAAGGAGTTTATAAAACACATGACCAAACCCATTACCGCACTGCTCATCCTGGACGGCTTCGGATGCCGCAAGGAGAAGGAGGGCAACGCCATCAAGGCCGACGGCGCTGTCCACATCAAAAAGCTTATGGAGGAGTATCCCCACACCACCATTGCCGCCAGCGGCATGGATGTGGGCCTGCCCCGGGGGCAGATGGGCAACTCCGAGGTGGGGCACCTCAACATCGGCGCGGGCCGCATCGTCTATCAGGATTTCACCCGCGTTACCAAGTCCATTGAGGATGGGGATTTTTTTGAGAACCCCGCCTTTCTGGACGCCATTGAGAACTGCAAGAGGAGGGGCTCCAAGCTCCATTTGATGGGCCTGTGTTCAGATGGCGGCGTCCACAGCCACATTGAGCATCTCTTCGCCTTTTTGGAGCTGGCCAAGCGCAGCGG
>JAHZEH010000084.1 GCA_019421925.1 Clostridia bacterium | reverse complement strand
AATCTACGCCCTCTATAAGCACCACGCCTGGGTGGGGCCCCAGAACAACATGCAGAACATGATGGGATTCGTGGTCACGAGGCAGGAGTTTGAGCACAACCTGGCCAAGGCCTCCCAGGTCATCGCCGGCACCTCCATGGAGGAGGAGGACGTTGAGCAGATCCAGATGATCTATGAGTATCTCAGCGACAGGCTGGAGCGAAGCGACATGGAGAAGCTCCCCTTTATTGGACTCATTGGGAGCAACCGCCTGGATGAGTTTCAGGCCCAGTGCCTGCTGTTGGCCTTTGCTTCGGGGCTGGACCCCAAATATGAGAAGCTCTTCGCCTATCTGCAGGACGATGTAACCCGCAAGCGGGCGGGGTTTGGCCTGGCAGTGCAGCTCTTTGCGGAGCCCGGCCGGGTGATGGCCTCTTATCAATCCTATTTCTATGGAGGGGGCAGCTTTTCTGACCTGTTCGACCGCAAGGCATGGGCAGGCGGGGAACTCAGACTCAACGACGCGGTGGAGGACTATCTCCTGGGGAATCCCCTGCGCTTGGAGGAGGGGACCGCCCTCTTCCTCCCGGAGGATGCCATCCAGCCTCTGCTCATCCGGGAGGAGGTATCCGAGGCCCTCGAATCCCTGTTGGGGGGCGTGGGCAGATTAGCCCTGGTCTGCGGGGCCGGAGGATCGGGCAAGCGGTTCCTGCTGCGCCATGCTCTGAAACGGGCGGGCAGGAAAGGGGTTTTTGCCGACCTGGCCCGCATGGAGGACGTGGAGGAAGGGGTGCGGCAGGCGGCCCTGGCGGCCCGGCTGTCAGGCGCAGTCCTGTGCCTCTGCCACGCCGAGACGGCGGGGGATTCCCTGGAGGCGGCGCTCTCCTCCCTGCCGCCTATCATGGAGACAGTTTTTGTACTCAGCCGGGAGCCGGTCAATCTGTCGGGTCTCTCCAGCCGGTTTATCCTGGTGGAGTTCAGCCTGGAGGGGACTACAGAGGAGGAGCGCGCCAAACTGTTCGGGGGATGCGCGGCCCGCTGTGGCCTGCCCATGGCGGAGGATGTGGATCTGCGGGAGCTGGCGGTCAAATTCAAGCTGGAGCCTCTGCAAATCCAAAATGCCGTTACCCAGGCGGAAGGAAGCGCCAGGGTACACCGCAGGGAGCAGGTGGACGCCGGAACCCTGCACAGGAGCTGTTACGCCCAGGTCATCCATAAGCTGGGGGACCTGGCGACCAAGGTCAAGCCGGCCTATTCCTGGGAGGATCTGGTTCTGCCCGCCCCCCAGATCAAGCTCATGCAGGAGGCTTGCGCCCATATCCGGCACAGTTATCAGGTCTATAATGACTGGGGATTCGGCGGGCGCGTGACCTATGGCAGAGGGCTGTCCATGCTCTTCTCCGGACCGCCGGGCACGGGAAAGACTATGGGGGCCCAGGTGGTGGCCAATCAGCTCCACATGGAGCTGTATAAAATCCAGCTCTCCCAGGTGGTGAGCAAGTATATCGGGGAGACGGAGAAGAACCTGCGGGCGGTCTTTCAGGAGGCCAAACACAGCAACTGTATCCTGTTCTTTGACGAGTGCGACGCGCTCTTTGGCAAACGCGCCGAGGTCAAGGATTCCCACGACCGCCATGCCAACGTGGAGACGGCCTATCTGCTCCAGCAGGTGGAGGAACATGAGGGCGTAACCGTTATGGCCACCAACCTGCTTCAGAATATCGACGCAGCTTTCATGCGGCGAATCGGGTTTGTGGTCCACTTCCCCTTCCCGGACAAGGAGACCCGTGTTAAATTGTACCGCAGTATGCTGCCGGAGAGGGCGCCCTTCTCCGAGGATATTGATTTCGACTTCCTGGCCGAAAAGTTCAAGGTGTCTGGCGGCAGCATCAAAAACATAGTCCTGCATGCAGCCTTTTTGGCGGCGGCCCAGGGCAAGCCCATCGGCATGGAACAGATGCTGAACGCGGCGGTTAACGAGATGCGTAAAAATGAGATCATTGTGGCAAGAGAGGACCTGCGGGAATACGCGGATCTGATCTTATCATAAAAATAGTCGGTTTAAGTGTGCATGGACCTGACAGGAAAGGAGAGCCCCTGTGGAATATTCTAGCAGCAGTAAAGTAAACGCCTCCCCCAAGAAGCGGGAGGAGGAAATCAATGAGGAGATGCTTTCTTCCCTTGCGTCCTCTGTGGGCAATATGGATTTGCTGCACATACTGGGGGCAGAGGGAGCCGATCCGGGCGGGAATAACGGCGGGGAACGGGTATCCGGGCTGGACGCCTCCCTGCGCCAGCGGTTTGAATCCACCTTTGGATACGATCTGAGCAATGTCCGGGTTCACTATAATTCCGACCTGCCCGAGGAGATCGGGGCGCACGCCTATACCCAGGGCTCGGACATCTATCTGGCCCGGGGCATGGAGCGCCATCTGGCCCATGAGACCGGTCACGTCATCCAGCAGATGAAGGGGGAGGTCCAGTCCAACTCCAGCGTGGCGGGATCGGGGTATAACGACAGCACCGCGCTGGAGAGCCAGGCCAGCCTGCTCAGCTCCATGGCCCTGAGCGGCGCGGCGGTGGGTTCCCTGGCGGAGGGATACGGCGGGGGAGTTCCCGAGGGAGGACTCCAGAGCGTGGAACTGGCCGCTGGTCCTATCCAGATGAAGAAAAAGCGGGCGGGGGCGGGCTACAAGACCCTGTTCCGCTCCCCGGGCTGGAAGCAGGCGTCAGCCCGCTTTGAGAAGAAGCTGGCCGCCTATGCCTATAACCATCCTTTTGCCAAGGAGGCGGCCAACGACGGCCTGACCAAGCTCAAAAATATCCTGCTCAAATATTACAGGGATAAGGCGAAGGATGAGCGGCAGGAGTATGAGCGCATCATGCGCGCGGCCTTCACGGCGGACAGCAAGACCAGCGCCGGCCAGATCGGCTCGGACGTCTCGATGGACGACATCGAACAGATCGTCGGCGACGGCGGCAACGGCAACCTGCGCGAAAAGATGACCGCCTTCTTCAACGCAGCCTATAACAACGGCGGCATGAACACGGAGAGCACCAAAAAGAGCGTGACTCTCAAGAACGTCATGCGTGAGGCGGTGGGTGAGCGGAAGTCCAAAAAGGCCATTGAGGCAGGCGTGGATAAGACTGGAATCAGGGAGCAGGATTCCCGGTTCCATGGCGCGAAGCGGGGCTTCGTCGGCTTTTTCAAACATGGATTTAAGAAGAACGAGGACTTGGACCTCTACGACTTTACCAACATCGCCATCCAGGGCAACAACGGCCAGATGTTTGACGCCTTGAACAGCAATAGCTCCCGAAACCGCCACAGCAAAGAGGAGATAGAGCAGGGCGGCAAGACGGCGGGAGAATACAGCGATATGGGCGCGGGCCTCAGCGAGCGGGAAAAGCGCTTTGCGGCCAAGAACCTGGGCAAAGGAGAAGGGGAGAGCGTCGGGGATGACGAGAAGCTCCCCTGGAGGGAGGGCAACGCCTACCTGGACGTAAAAGAGGGCTCCAAGCTGGATAAAAAAGCCGGACAGGGACAGGGTATGTACCTAACGGCAGGCATCTCGGCCACCACCGCCCGCATGCTCAACTCCTACAAGTGGGTGGGCGGCAGCGACCCGCTGAAATTCCGCCTGGCCCTGATGGGCTGGATGATGACCAGCGAGGACCACTCCCTCTATGAGATCATGAAGGGCTCCCATCTGGTGGGAGTCAAGGGCCAGGAGGATTTGACGGACGCGGTCTCCATGTATGAGTCCATCGACCCGCTGAGCGAGGACGAGGTGCGCCAGAACGCGGGCGACGAGGGCAGGCTGCCCCATGAGGTGGTCTATGAGGAAACGCGCGAGGTTAAGACGTTCGCGAAAGACGACGGGAGCAGGGAGACGAAAATTGGGGCCTCCGCTATGGCCTCCAAGGGTGCTACCGGGCAGGCTGATTACAGTGAGACGCTTGCAAAGAAGCTGGCACCCCATAAGAAACAGGCGGCGGAAAAATATTGGGACACCGTACTGGGCACCAGTATGGATGACCCGGACTATGAAGGCAAGGTTCAGGCAGCAGAGTCGGATTTCAACAACCTGCCCAGCTACTTCAATACAAAGAAGGAGGCGGACGGTTCGGCGGGATATGACGAGCGATACTATAAGAAGGAGGAGGCTATCCCCCGAGCGGAGAGGATGGCTCTGGGTATCTACTCTACGGGAGCCTATACCCTGATGAATAAGGTCCGCGGAGGGAGCAGCCCCGCAGGTCTTATTGAGAAGATCCTGCGGCTGAATGGCAGCTTGGCTATTATAGACGGCCTTTACGGGGCAGCGAAAAAAAAGACTACCAGGAACCCACGTCTCTTTTACGACGCCGAGGAGAAGAGGTCTAAGCCGCTGTATGCAAGGGTGAATAAGGACTTTAAGGCGGAGCAGGTTCCTGAACGGCTTGGATGTCAGGATGGAGGCACAGGTTTTGATGCGCGCATCACCCCGCTTATTGCGCAGATCAACGCCATGGGGGAGAATGATCCCAAATTGACGATCGACTTTGTCGACTCTTTAGTGGTGCAGGCGACCGCGGAGCTCAATGACAAGATTAAGGCGGGCTGGGCTAGCGAGATCGCAGAGGAAGTCAGCGCGGACGTTGAGATGGCGGAGGAGGGACTGGAGAAGCTGCCGGGCGAGAGCTGCATGGTGTACCGCGGAGACTGGCAGCTCATGAACAAAAGGACTGGCAGCACGGAGAAGTTCAGTAAGTTCGTCAGTACGGCCAAAAAGATGGATAAGGCGGAGTATTTCGCCCGGAACTATGAAGGAAAGAAATTCCAGACCCCCATCCTGTACCGCATTCAACTGGTGGCAGGGGGTAGGGGCCGCGACCTGGAGCGGTATTCCGTGCTGAAGGACGGTGAGGCCGAGGTGCTGTGCATGCCCGGTTTCAAGTTCAAGATCAACCGCCGGTACGACAAGGGGGAGCAGGGGAATTTTTCGACCAATAAGAAATATGTGGCCTATGACTGTGTGGAGATTCCCTAAACCGCGACTGAGCGCAGAAGGAGGCGCATCAATATGCTGAGTTATGAACAAAAGGTCAACGCCCAGAAGAAACTCATGGCGGAGCTGGAGCATGCTCGGACGGCGTCTGTCCAGCCCAACAGCGAGCTCCTGCGCGTCCTGGGCGACGAGGGGGGCTTTGGGCTGGAGGACGCCATGGAGGAGCGCATGCAGCAGCAGTTCCTGGGCCGGCAGATCGGCAGCGCCGAACGGGAGGCCGACACTCTGGCCGCTTCTGTGCGGGGGGCGTCCACTCCTGAGCAGGTTAAGGCTGCGCTGGGCGAGAGGTTGGGGGCGGATTTCTCAGAGGTGCGCTTCCATATGGACAGCCATGCGGCCGCCCAGGCCGACGCCATGGGGGCCCAGGCCTTTACAAAGGGCCAGGACGTCTACTTCGGCCAGGGGGGCTTCTCCCCGGAGCTGGCAGCCCATGAGCTGGTTCACACCGTTCAGCAGGGCTTTGTGGAGAGCGCCGCCCAGACCGAGTATGCGCCTGCCCAGAGCGTGCAGATGAAGCCCAAGAGCCCCCGGGAGCTGGCGGAGGAAAGAAATGCCAAGGCCAACGCCAAGCTGGCCAAGATGTCTCCGGAGGCCATTCAGCGCATCCTCGCCGGAAAGGGAGGCCGCTTTGAGAAGAAAAAGTTTGCGGAGATCATGAAGGTGCTCAACGGCAAGACCAGCGAGAGCGGAGCCGGCGGAGAGCTGTCCGGGGAAAACATTGCCAGGTTCTACGACATGGGGGGCGCGGCCCGGAATTTCATCGTAAACCGTACGCTTGACAACATGGTGACCCACATCCAGGGCAAACACGCCCAATTGTCGGGCGGAGGGGCGTATGACAAGACAGGGGTGGATCATGAGAAATATATGTCCACCCTGCAAAACTCGGGCGTGCGCGAGGGCAACGGCGGCGCGCTCAAGGAATATGGCCTTTTGGCGGCCCATCTCTCCAAGCCCATGGTGGAGCAGATGTCCGGGATTGCAAACTGGACGGAGGGCGGGGCGCCCGCGCCCGCCAAAGGGACGGAGGAGTTTGACGCAAAGGCCCAGGAGAACGCCGCAGTGCTGACCCAGTCCCTGCCCGGGATCATTGATACCGCGGGCCAGGACTTCCGCGGCTATAATCAGACCTTCCTTCAGAAGCTGCAAACCGCCATGCCCGACACGGTGGGACAGGACAACGACACAGCCGAGGCGTTTTTGGCCAAGAGCAGCGCCCTGCGCGGCTTCTTCCCCCAGCTGGTCAACGGCATGGATACCCAGACCCAGGCTCTGGGCGTCCGCGCGAGCCAGCGCGGCCTCCAGGAGATCAACGCAATGATGGATCCCAGGGAGGGCGGAGGGCTGGCCCACCGCACGGCCAACGCGCTGGCTTATCAAAAGTCGCTCTTCCCGGCGGCACCCGCCCCCGCTGCGGCTCCTGCCGCTGCGCCCCCTGTCCAGGGCGTCAAAACCAGCGACGCGCTGGCATACCGCCAGCCGGGGATGTTCAACCCGGGGGACGGCTATAATCCCACAACAGCAAGCGACGACCAGACTCTGGCGATGCTCTGGCAGAAGATCAAGAACCCCAGCCCGGACGATGACCCCGCAATCATCGCCTGGCGCAAGAAGGAGTTTGCCCGGATACGGGCCGCCCAGATGAAGGCAAAGGGCGGCTGGTAAAGAAAGGCCGGGCGTATAGAAAAATGCCCGGACGGAAAAATTCCGTCCGGGCATTTTCTGATAAAGGAGCGGGCGATGCCCTAGTCCCTCCGGTTGCCAAAAAGAAGCACAAAGCGCAGAAGCTGGAGCATGGAGGCCAAGGCGGCGGCCACATAGGTCATGGCTGCGGCGCGCAGCACCTTTTTCGCCCCGTCGAGCTCCCCGCCCTCCAGGTAGCCGCCGCTCTCCAGGGCGGCGATTGCCCGGCTGCTGGCGTTGAATTCCACGGGCAGGGTAACGAGCTGGAAGATCACAGCAAAACCAAAGAGGATGATGCCCGCCTCAATCAGACCGGCAACGTTCATCAGCAGGCCGATAAGGATCAGGGGCATACAGGCTTGGGAACCCAAGTTGGCCAGAGGTACGATGGCAGAGCGCACCTTCATGGGCCAATAGCCCTCCTCCCGCTGCATCACATGTCCGCACTCATGGGCCGCAATCCCCAGCGCGGCGATGGAGCTGGAGTTATACACTCCGCTGGAGAGGTTGACTGTGTTGGTGCGGGGATCAAAGTGGTCGCTGAGCTGGCCGGGTATGTGGCCAACCTGGACGTCCCCGCAGCCGCCGCTGCGCAGAAGATCCTGGGCAACCTGACTGCCGGTGAAGCCCCGTCTCGTGGAAACCTGGGCGTATTTTCGATAGGTGTTCTGCACGCCGAACTGCGCCGCCATACCGATGACAGTGGCGATGAGAACCAGGATAATGGTGGGATCATACCAGAACATTCAAAAGACCTCTCTGGAGGGGGAGCACCCCTTATTTTTTTGGCGGGGCCTGTCCCGCCATGATGCCGCTATTGTAGCATATCCTCCCCATAAGGGCAGGCCAATATGTTTCAAAACCGCTTTTGGGGGACTCAGAACTCCTCCGCGTTGTAGAGAAGCCAGCCGCTCTCTGTTTTTCGCGCGTCGAACATATAGAGGCGCATGACGGCCCCGCGCACCTCGCTGCACAGGCCGACAATAGTCACACCCTCCCGGCAGAA
>JAHZEH010000083.1 GCA_019421925.1 Clostridia bacterium | reverse complement strand
GGTGGAGGTGTCCGAGGGCTATGCCCGGAACTTCCTCCTGCCCCGGAAGCTGGCGATCGCCGCCCTGGCGGCCGCCACCAACCCCCTGGACCCGGAGGAGGAGGCCCGCTATCATGTATCCTACCTCCCCCTGGAGGAGCTGGCGGAAAAGAGCGACATCGTGAGCATCCATACGGTGGTGACCGGGGAGACGCGGGGAATGGTGGACAGGGATTTCCTAGCCCGTATGAAGCCGACCGCCTATGTCGTCAACACGGCACGGGGGGAGATTGTGGACAATGGGGCCATGAGGGAGGCCATTCTGTCTGGAACCATCGCCGGCGCGGGTTTTGATACACTCTATCCTGAACCCACCCCCGCAGACCACCCGCTGGTCGCCCTGCCTCAGCCCTTCTGCGACAGAGTGGTGCTCGCCCCCCATCTGGGAGGCATCACCACGGGCAGCTTCAGGCGGGCCCACCGCAACATGTGGGAGAGCGTGCAGAAGGTTCTCGCGGGGGAGAGGCCGAACAATATCGTCAACGGCCTGTAGGAGCGCGGAAAAGCGGTGGTGCGATGGAACTAAAAACGTCCCCTGCAGGGGACGTTTATTGCTTGCGTTATTTGTTCCAGCTGGCGTAATCCGTATCCTGACCGGCGGCCTCGTCCATCAGGCGGATGAGCTCCAGCGTGCTGCGGAAAAACTGAGTGCGGTTCTGTTCAACCCATTGAATGCTCCCCTGCCAGGAGGTATTCTGGCGGTACATGACATGTACGACAAAGGTTGCTTTATCTCCCGTGGGAAACGTAATTTTCTCATCCATTGGCGTTGACCATTCCTTTAAATATTTTGCGTTTCGTTTTGCGGCTTTTGATTTCTGGAAGGACCTGGGGGAGTGCGTTTTTTGCGGGAAGGAGATAGAATCAAAGTAATTCTCGCAGAGCTGAAGCATCCCTTCAAAGCGGTCAAATGATACCTGCTTATTCAGATATTCGCTGTAGATTCTCCCCATAAATTGAGCATTTTCAACAGAGTCCACGCAAATCCGCAACTGGGTGGACATGCTTGTGACAATTTTTCCGGGGTCCATTTCCATAATCTTCTCACCAACTTTTTCTCTAATATCTCATGGGATGGTCACATGCTGGTCACAATGGGCGGAAATGAACCGTTTATTGGGACACGGGCTGCAATGGATGCAGATTGGTATGAAGTTTTACCTGACCGGATCTGTAGCGCCGGCTGAATTTATCGCAGATACGCCGCAGAACCAGCTCCCCGTTCTCATATGTCAGGCAGCCCAGCAGGAGCACATATTGGGAGGGGGAGAAACGGGAGACCACATCGCTGCGGCGCAGGCTCTCGACCGTGATCGTGCGCAGGGCCTCCATGGCGCTGGTGAGAAGCTGGGTATTGGGCACGTTGTCCTGCCCGTCGGAAACGGTCAGCAGGGCGAGCATAAAGGACTGGCCCGTACGCAGGATGGAGCGGCTCTGAATCCTGTAGATGTTGCGGAAGACCTCATAGTCGCAGAAGAAAGCGCCGGGCACCGCTTCGCTCTCATGGAGCTGCTGTTCAATGATACGCAGGTCGGCCTCGACGTTGCTGACCGACTTGGTGATCTCCCGGTATAGGTTGGTAATGCTGTCGGAGACCTTGACGCCCAGTTCAGAATAGAACATGTTGGTCACCTGATAGTAGTGGGCCAGGGCCTGGGTGTGATTCTCAGCCTCGAGATAGCCTCGGATGAGCAGCTCATGCAGACGATCCTCAAAAGGTTCCAGAGAGGTCGCCTGTCCGCAGATGCGGATGACCTCGCCCGGCCGGTTGGCATTCAGCAGAAGAACGCAGGCCTTGTCTACGCATTCGAGGTAGATGGAGCGATAGTAGGCCCGCAGGGGGAGAGTCCATTCCTCCGCCCCCGATTTGGGCAAAAACTGCCCGTGGTAGAGGTTCAACACCCGGTTATAGTGGGCCAGGCGCTCTCCATCGGGCAGTGTGTCGGAGGAGGCGATTTTCCAGGATCTCTCCAATTCCTCAATATCCACGGAGCAGGAGAGGTCGTTGTTCCAGGAGTAGGCGTTGCGCTTGAATACGATGAAAGGGGCGGTCTCCTCGGGGAAAGCCTTGCTCAGAAGGGTGCGTGCCCGGTAGGCCAGGTTTTTGAGGGCGTTGGAGGGGTTGTCGCTGCCGTCATAGGGCCAAAGCGCCTCGATGAGCGCGCTCTGAGAGATGCTACTGTTGCGAAATACAATGAGGTATTCCAGCAAATTCCAAACCTGCTGCATCCTTCCGGCGCTCTCGTTCAGTTCCCCAGAGCTGCACTGAACCCGAAAACTGCCCAACAGCTGTATTTGGTAATGGCGCTCCGTTCCTTGCAGCATATTGACACCCCTTTCAGGCCAATAATCCGATACTTGACAGTTAGTATAACATTTTGTGGCGGGATTGTACAGACTCAACCTTCTCTGTGGCCCATCCACCAGGCGATTGCCGCGCCGGCAAGCAGGACAAGAAGGGAGACCAGCCCCGTCAAATCGAAGGAGAAGCCGGGATAGATGGCTGCGATAGAGCCGCCCACCAGGCCCAGGATGGCGCTGTAGGTCTCCTGGGGACAGGCGCGCATCAAGAAGCGCACCAGCCTGGCGCCAAAGATCAGGCCCGCTGCGATTCCCAGACCAGCGGGCAGGAGTACGGCAAAGTTAAAAGAGGAGACCGCTCCGATTACCGAGCTGTATGTGCCCATGACCAACAGCAGGAAAGAGCCGCTGATGCCGGGGATAATCATGGCGACGGCGGCCACCACGCCGGAGAGGAAGAGGAGCAAAACCTGCAGGAGGGTGGGGGAAGTGATGAGACCGGCCGCCTCGCCGGGCTTGAGCAGGGTGGTCAGAATCATGACGCCCAGAGCCGCGGCGAAAATGAGCACATGGCGGAATTTGATCCCCGCTTTCTCGCCCTTCTGGTTGGTCTGGGCCTTGCGGAAGATCATGGGCAGGCTGCCCAGAATGAGGCCGATGAAGAAGAAGTTGGTGGGCATGGGATGGTTTTGCAGCAGGAAGCTGACCAGCTTGGCAAAGGCCACCAGGCCGACGGCCACACCGGCCGCGAGGGCGCAGAGGAAGCGCCAGTCCTTCCTGATGGCCTTGAAGTCCAAGGATAGAGGGGCAAGGATTCGGTCGTAGATGCCCATGACGACGGCCATTGTGCCTCCGGACACGCCAGGGCAATGCCCTCGAGTACGTTGACAATGTATTGCATGGGGAAAATCCTTTCTTTACATTGGATGAATCAATGGAAAACGCTTTTTTATTATAGCATATACCGCTGTTTGCGCCACGCTGGAGGGACAAAAATAATTGCAGGGTTTGGGAGAAAAAGAGCGAATGATTTCAGGCCGGGCGATTTGCCGGGGCCGGGAGCGGCCTGCCGCCCGGGAGCAATACCATGAATTGGGGAAGGATATGCGAATCTGTTTTATTGTCAATCCCGTCGCAGGGAGGGGCAGATCCCTCAAAGCGATGGAGGCGGCGGGCGAGGTGCTCGATCAGACGGGCCACACTTATCACATACACAGGAGCAGCAGGCCGGGGGAGGCCACGTCTCTAGCCGCCCAGGCGGCGGGCGAGGGCATGGACCTGGTTGTGGCCGTGGGGGGAGACGGGACGGTATGCGAGGTGGGGCGGGGCCTGATCCGCACAAATACGGCTTTGGGCGTCATTCCCGCCGGGACGGGCAACGACTATTGCCGCTGTCTCGGCATCCCACAGGACCCCACGGAGGCCGCCAAGCTGCTTCTCACCGGGCGGGCCCGACCGGTGGACGCCATGCGGGCGGGGGATGTGGTGGGCCTCAATATCTCCTCCGTGGGCTTTGACGTGGAGGTGGTGCGCCGGAGCCGGCGCTTTTTATGGCTGGGTAAGCTGAGCTATGTGGCGGGGGTATTCAGCGCCCTCCTCAGCTTCAAGGGGATATCCCTGGAGCTGGACATGGATGGAGAGCGCCGGGAGGGCGCCTATTTTCTGCTGGCTGCGGGCAAGGGAACGGATTATGGCGGCGGCATGCGGGTTCTGCCAAACGCCCGGGTGGACAGTGGGATGCTGGACATCTGCCTGGTTGAGCCGGCGGGCCTTTGGACAGTTCTGCGTTTTTTGCCCAGTTTCATCAAGGGCAGGCACGCGGGGAACAAAATTGTACACATGGGGAAGGCCAGGCGGGTGGAGATTATCTCCCCCGGAGCCATGACGCTCAACGTCGACGGAGAGATCGTCCAGGCCGGGGAGCGGGTTGTTCTGGAGGTTCTGCCCAGGGCGCTGCAGGTGATCGCACCGGCGGATGTCTGAGAGGAGCTAATATTAAAAAAGGAAGAGAAAAAGACGCTCAGCCGTCTTTTTTTTGTTTTCTTTTGACGCATGGCTTGGAAAGAAGAACAGAAAAGAGATAAATTGGTTGACAAAACAAAAACGATAAATTATATTAGAATTTATAGGAAGGGGGAAGAATTATGAAAAAGTACTTTTGCTTGGTCCTCTGTTTGTTGATGGCGTTCAGCCTGATCGCCTGCTCACAGACCGCTGCGCCTCCGGCCCAGACAGAAGCGCCGCAGACAAGCGGTGCCGCCGTGCCCACCGCAGAACCCGCCGCAGAACCGGAACCCACACAGACCCCCGCGGAGCCCACCGCGGAACCGGCGCCTACGCCCTACGACCCCTACCACGTGGAGCAGGATCTGGCGGCAGCGGACGCGGCGCTGCAGCTTGAGTATGCCCCAGCTGTTAAAACGCTTGAAAACGGCGTTAAGGTTCAGCGCACGCCCACCGACGGCAGCGGCTTCAACACCTACGTCCTCAACAGCGACGGGCGCGGCTGCTTCGCCTGCCATGACGACCTGCGCGAGCTGGTCCACAGCATGCCCCAGGGGCATATGGATATCAAGCTGGTTGGCGGCACGGAGGTGACCGTTGAGCACTGCATCAACTGCCATGAGGTGACCCACGGCTACGTGACGGAGGATTACGGCATGGCCTCCTATCTGCACGGTTATCACAGCGGGAAAGCCTTTGCCGATATGGGTGGCACCTGCCTCTCCTGCCACGACGTCGACATGAAGTCCGGCGAGATCGAGATGTGGGACGTGGTCAAATACAGCCGTTACCGCGGCGTCAACGACGTCGCTTCCGATGCGGTGGACGCACAGTTTGCCTACGATCAGACCACGCTGAGCGATTCGGAGGATATCTTCTCGCTCAACTGGGTTAGCGGCTTTACGGACTACATGGTCTACGACGGCTATGAGAACGGCTTGGAGCCCGATCCCGCTGTCTTTGATACCTGGGAAGTGACGGTTGACGGCATGGTTGACAATCCTTTCACCATGACGCTGCCCCAGATGATCGAGGAGATCGGCTCCGAGACGAAGGTCATGACCCTGCACTGCACCTATGATCCCGCTCCGGGCGGCCTGACCGCCACCTGCGAGGTGACCGGCATCCCGATTCAGGCGCTTCTGGAGAAGGCGGGCGTTCAGGAGGGCGCGATTGAGGTGTACAACGCACCGCCCGACGAGGTCTGCGTATATCCCGTCCTGCTGGATTATCTTGACACCCACGACGCCCTGCTGGTCTATGAGATCAACGGCCGCCGCCTGAAGATGGCCGAGGGCTATCCCCTGTGGGCATGGGTTGGCGGAATGGGCGCGCCCTGCTGCGTCAAACAGGTGAACAAGCTGACCGTTGCCGCCGACCCGGTGGAGGAACTTTATCTGTATACCGGCTGGGAGCATGAGGACCGGGAGACCGGCTACATGAACAAGCCCTGCTGCGCCTTCCTGACAACCAAGGACGGGCAGATATTCCCCGCCTATGAGCCGCTTACTCTGGAGGGCTTTGCCGACGCCTATGACGATCCCATCGTGGCGGTGGAGATCTCCATGGACCGGGGCGCCACCTGGACCACCTATGAGACCACCGGCGTCAAGGATGGCGTCTGGACCCACTGGACCTTTACTTTTACCCCCGAGGAGGGCGCCTATGTCATCGCTGCCCGCGCCGTGACCGCTTCCGGACGTGTCAGCGAGACCCCGGATATGCTCCTCATCAACGCGCAGTAAAGGAGGAACAGGAACATGAAACGGAACACGCTCAAAACTGTCAGCGCCCTGACCGGCGCCGCCGCCCTGCTGACCGGCTGCGCTCAGCAGGGCGCCCCTGTTGCCCCTGTGGCCGCCGCTCCTGTCCAGGAGGCGGCAGCGCCCGCTGCCGGGCTGGCGGGCAGCCTCTCCCTGCGCCAGGACGAAACTTATGCCAAGGTCGCCAACGTGCAGGGCGAATTCTCCTTCCGCCAGGATGTGCTCACGCCCGCCGATGAGGTCTTTAACCTCTTTGGCACCGCCGCTACCGCCATGTGCGCCAAGCCC
Source organism: Clostridia bacterium (assembly GCA_019421925.1). GTDB lineage: Bacteria > Bacillota > Clostridia > Christensenellales > CALWSW01 > JAHZEH01. The sequence continues at coordinate 1,336 of JAHZEH010000083.1, read as the reverse complement.
GGCTTTGCCTATGGCGGGGTGGAGCGTGAGAATTATTACGTGAATCTCCGGGGTAGCATCAAAAAGTCCCAGAGCCTCTCCCTTGCTCAGCTTCGGGAGAAGGGATCCGCCACCCGTACTATGGCATGTTCCTGCGGCACCGGATCCGCCGTGGCCAACGCCCAGGTAACGGGTGTGCGCGTGGCCGATATCCTGGAGCTGGCGGGCGTGGAGGAGGGCGCAAACACCATCACGTTCCGCGGCGACGAGGGCTATGGCCTGCCCCTCCCTCTGGACTATGTGCTGGAAAAAGACGCGCTCCTGGTCTGGCAGATCGGCGGCCAGGACCTGCCCGACAGCCAGGGCGCCCCCCTGCAGGTCTGGATGCCCGATACTGTGGCGAAGTATTTCACCCGCCGCGTGATGGAGATCGAGCTGACCGCCGAGGAGGAGGTTCCCGCTGTGGACACAGCTGCGGACGCCTGCCGCGCCAAGGTGAATATCGTCAACCGCATGCCGGAGGAGTCCTTTGCCGTGGGCGATCAGATCATCTTTGAGGGCTATGCAGACGATTGCGGCAGCGCCATTGCTGCGGTGGAATTTTCCCTGGACGGCGGCGAGACCTGGAACGCATGCGAAACCAAGGACGCCACCAGTGAGCGCTGGGTGTACTGGTCCTTTGGCTATACCACGCAGGCCCCGGGCGTCTACAAGATGGATGTGCGTGCCCGCACAGCAGAGGGGCAGGTGTCTCCGCTGGCTTCCAGCGTTGTGTTTACAGTCAAGTAACCTCTGCATGCGGCCCCAAGGGCCAGGCAGACGATTCAGACGGTTCCCGGATGAAAAGACGGGAACCGTCCTTTTTTTTGCTTTGATTCACATGTTTTTATTCCGAATATTACAAACTCATGTGAATTGGTTGACAATATAAATACGATACCTTATACTATAGATAACATGAGGCCGCATGCTTGCCGGCCGAAGGAGGAAGAATTATGAAAAAGTATCTGTGCCTTGTTCTCTCCCTGATGTTGGCCCTCAGCCTGACCGCCTGCGCCCAGGAAGGGGGACAGACGGCCGGCGGGGAAGTGGACGCCTACACAACTGCCACGGAGACCAAGTATATTGACGGAAAAAACATGATGCCCAAGGAGATTGTCGAGGAGAAGATCGCCCAGATGCTTATCGGCCCGGGTGATTACCGCGAGATGTACACCCTTGGCACCAGCTACAACAACGTCCCCCTGACCAGCGCCATTGAATTTGTCTATCAGCCCGAGACCATGCGCTTCTATGGGATGGCAGACCTGGGCACCGAGAAACTGGAGCAGATGAAGCTCAACGATTCGGTCTCCCT
>JAHZEH010000082.1:6595-7807 GCA_019421925.1 Clostridia bacterium | reverse complement strand
TATGAAGGACGTGGTCTACAACGACTTCTACATTGAGGACGGAGCGGATGTGACCATTGTCGCGGGCTGCGGCATCCACAACGACGGGTGCAGCGAATCCCGCCACGACGGCATCCACACCTTCCACGTCGGGGCAAACGCCAATGTCACCTACATCGAGAACCACTACGCAGAGGGCCAGGGTTCCGGGGACAAGGTCCTCAATCCCATCACCCGCATTTTTGTGGGCAAGGGCTCGGTCTTCAACCTGGAAACCACACAGATCGAAGGGGTGGACGCCACCAAACGGGAGAATTTCGTGGTCCTCGAGGAGGACGCCAAGCTCTATGTCACGGAGAAGCTCATGACCCACGGCGGCCAGAGCGCCGTCTCCAACATGGAGGTCCAGCTCAACGGCAGGGGCAGTTCCGCCCGGATCGTCTCCCGCTCGGTGGCCAAGGGCTCCTCCAGGCAGACCTTCCACCCCAAGGCCGTCGGCAACAGCGCCTGCCACGCCCATATCCAGTGTGATTCCATCATCATGGACGAGGCGGAGGTGTGCTCCATCCCGGAGATCCGTGCCCGCAACGTGGACGCCCAGATTATCCATGAGGCCGCCATCGGCCGTATCAACGACGAGCAGCTCATCAAGCTGCGCACCTTCGGCCTCTCTGAAGAGGAGGCCGAGTCGGTCATCATCGAGAACTTCCTGGCCTAACAGGCGGCAACAAAAATGCGGGGCAATTCATGCCCCGCATTTTTTACTGTTTTGACCCCGTGGGGATCAGATCAGGCCGTTCTGGGTGAGAAACTCCTTGGCAACCTCCTCCACAGTACGGTTGTTGCCGTCCACCTCATTGTTGAGCTTCTGCATCTGAGCGTCGTCGATCAGGCCGGCCAAGCTGTTGAGCGCCTCTTTCAGCTCGGGATGGGCCTCCAGGGTCTTGTTGTTGACAATAGGCATGCCATAGTAGGGCGGGAAAAAGTTCTTGTCGTCCTCCAGCACCACCATATCCAGCTTGGCCAGCATGGCGTCGGTGGCATACACAACCATGGCGTCCAGCTCCCCCTTGTCAATGGCGTCATAGAGCAGGGAGGTGTCCATTTTGAGGGTCTCCTTGAAGTTCATGCCGTAGGTGGCGACCATATCGTCATAGCCGTCGTATTCCCGGGGGAAGAACATGTGGTTCGCACCGAAGCGCACCTCGCCGGAGATGGCCGCCAGAGAGCTGA
>JAHZEH010000082.1:3345-6585 GCA_019421925.1 Clostridia bacterium | reverse complement strand
TCATTATAGGCCGTGCCGGAATACTCCAGGTAGAAATCAATCTCCTGGTTCTGGATGGCAAGGGCGACCACTGTGGTACCGCCCAGGTTGAGCTTGCGCTCCACCTTGAGATCGGTCTTGGCCTCCACCAGCTGGGCCAGCATCTCGCCCACAAGAATGCTCTCGGTAACCTGCTTGGAGCCCACCGTGACGGTGTCCCCGCCGCCTCCGCAAGCCGCGAGAACGGATGCGCACAGAACCAGCGCCAGCGAAAGGGCAACGAGTTTCAAATTAAACTTCTTCATGGCTGTCCTCCTCAAATTTCGGTTGGTTGGTCTTTTCGCGGCCCTTTTTTGCGTGGCCGCGCCTGCTCAGGCGTTTCTCCAGAGCAGTCAGCAGAGTATCCGTTAAAATGGCGAGCAGCGAGACCGGGATGGCGCCCGAGAACATCATAACCGTATTCCTGGTCTGAATGCCCCTCCAGATGAGCATGCCCAGGCCGCCCGCCCCAATCAGCACGCCCGTGGTGGCTACGCCCAGGGCTGTGACAAAAGCCAGCCGCACGCCCGAGAGAATGACGGGCAGGGCCAGCGGCAGCTCCACCTTGCACAGAATCTGTCCCTCTTTCATCCCGATCCCTCTGGCCGCGCGCACTACGCCCCGGTCCACGCCGGTAATGCCCGTATAGGTGTTGCGCAGGATGGGGAACAGGGCATATAGGAAAATAGCGATGACAACCGTCGTGTCGTTGAGGCCAAAGACGATCATCAGCATGGAGAGCATGGCCATGGTGGGTACGGTTTGAATGACGTCCACAATCCCCATCGCCACCGAGGCGGTGCGGGGGCACTTGCGCAGCAGCGCACCCAGGCCAATGCCCACGACGCATCCCAGCAGGACGCCCAGCAGGGAGATCTCCAGGTGGCGCAGCAGGGGTCCCCAGATGTCGTACCTCATACGCTCACCTCCTCACGGGCGGTCCTGCGGCGCTTCCTGGCCGTGCGTTCATTGCGTCTGCGGGTCCATTTCTCGATCCAGCCGATGAGGAAGCTGGCCAGCAGCGCCATCACTGTGGCCGGCAGAGCGCCGGCAAAGACCATGGGCAGGTCATAGGTCTGCATGCCCATCCAGATCAGATCCCCCAGGCCGCCGGCGCCGATGAAGGCGGCCAGTGTGGCCCAGCTGACAACATACACCACGGAGAGGCGGATGCCTGCGATGATGACAGGCAGGGCCAGGGGCAGCCGTACTTTGAGCAGCACCTGCATGGGACTCATCCCCATGCCTCTTGCGGCCTTGATGTACTTGTAGTTCACCCCGGTGAGGCCGGTATAGGTGTTGCGCAGAACGGGCAGCATGGAGTACACAAACAGCACTGCCACCGCGGGCATAAAGCCCACGCCCAGAAGGGTCATGGCCACGCCCAGGAGCACCAGGCTGGGGATGGTGTTGATCACCCCGAATACGCCCAGGATATACTTGGCCGCCTTGTGGTGGTAGGAGAGCAGAGTCCCCACGGGAAGGGCTACCAACAGCCCCAGCCCCACGGCCGTCAGCACAATCAGCAGGTGCTGCCAGACCGCCGTGAGCACCATCTCGGAATTTTCACCTAAAAAACGGATGATGTCAGCCACGGCGATCCCCCTTCCAGACCACATGGGCCAGGGAGCGCACCATGCTTGTCTTGGTCACGACGCCAATGAGCTTCTCCTCCTCGTCCACCACGGCCACCAAGTCCATGTGTTCCTTGAAGAGCAGGCCAAAGGCGTCCTGGGCCCGGGTTCCCGGCTTGACGGTGGGGGCGCTCTTGTCGGCCAGCTCGCCGATCCGCATCCCCTCCCTCCCCTCGTCCAGAATCCGGTCGATGGGCACAAATCCCAGATAACGGTTGTCCTCATCCACAACGATCACGGTGTTGACCGACTTGCGCTGCATCAGGGCAATGGACTCGCTCATGCCCTTTTCCGGCGTAATCACGGCCAGTTCCCGGCGCATAACGTCCTCCACGGTGTCCAGGGAGTTGCCGTTGTAAAGCCGGTGCCTGCCAATGAACTGTTCGACGAACTCGTTGGCAGGGTTGCTCAGCAGCTCCTCCGGGGAGGCCTGCTGCACGATTTCGCCGTCCCTCATCAGGATAATGGTATCAGCGATTTTGATGGCCTCGTCCATGTCGTGGGTGACAAAGACGATGGTCTTGTTGAGCTTGCGCTGCAGTTTGCGGATCTCGTCCTGCAGGGATTCGCGGGTGATGGGGTCGAGCGCGCCAAAGGGCTCATCCATCAGAATGATCGGGGGTTCGGCCGCCAGCGCGCGGAGGAGGCCAATCCTCTGCTGCTGGCCGCCCGACAGATCCGCCGGGTACCGGTCGAGATAGAGATCGGGGTCCATGTCCACCAGGCGAAGCAGTTCCATCGTGCGCGCATGGCACTTGTCCGCCTTCCACCCCAGCATTTTGGGCACGATCTCGATATTCTGCTCAATAGTCATGTGTGGGAAGAGACCGATCTCCTGAATGACATATCCGATACTGCGGCGAAGTTTCACCGGGTCAACGGTCTGGATATCCTTGCCGTCGATGAGGATACGTCCGCCGCTGGGGTCAATCAAGCGGTTTATGAGTTGGAGCGAGGTGGTCTTGCCACAGCCGGACGGGCCAATGAGCACCGCGAGCTGCCCATCCTCCACGGTCAGGTTGATGCCTTTGAGAACCTCGTGGTTCTCATATTTCTTCTGCACGTTTTCAAATACGATCATTGGGGCGGCTCCTTCAATATTATGAATAATTAATAACAAATCGATTTCAATAAAAAAAGCACTGTTACCAGTGCATGCCATGAATATATATACCGAACAATGGTTTTCAAGCAAAAGAAAAAATTGACTGATTTGCCAAAAATGCTGAAAGTATCCGTATTCCACGCCATGCCGAAACTTATTTAACTAATTAACAGTATACAGCATCCAGCGAATATATGCAACCCTTCCAACAAATTCTACCAATATTCGCCCATGTTTTCATCATTCCCCCTAAAAAAATGCAGGCGCGTCCGCATGCTCCTGCTTCCGCGCCTTTTTCTGATTTAGTATGTCTCAATTTCCACTTCCTTGCCCATGCTCCGCAGGCACCGTGCAAGGTCGTTCAAAATACGCTGCTTAATATCAAAGGCCAGGGGCAGCCCTGGGTTCTGATGGGCGGGATTGCGCGCCATACCCAGCATAATATGGGCCTTGGTGCAGTCCTCCACCAGGAGGCGCGCGAGC